>NZ_JAEMUD010000002.1:300000-579733 GCF_018342475.1 Parachlamydia sp. AcF125
AGCTGCTAACGCTTCTTCCGGAAGTTCACCTCTTTTTTCTGCCATTACTCCTAGGGCACTAGCAGCAGAACGCTTAAGCCGAGGATCACCTTCTTTGATAGCTTGGATGAGAGCTGCTAACGCTTCTTCTGGAAGTTCACCTCTTTTTTCTGCCATTACTCTTAGGGCATTAGCAGCAGAACACTTAAGCCAAGGATCGCCTTCTTTAATAGCTTGGATGAGGGTAGCTAACGCTTCTTCCGGAAGTTCACCGCTTTTTTCTGCCATTACTCCTAGGGCCCTAGCAGCAAAATGCTTAGGCCAAGGATCGCTTCCTTTGAAAGCTCGGATGAGAGCTGCTAGCCCTTCTTTCGAAATCTCACCTCCTTGCCATGCCACTTCTTCTAAAACATGAATAGCAATCTTTTTAGCTTCAGGATCTTTAGAAACCTTATATTCCTCCACACTCAATCCCACTATTTCTGAGGCTAAGCTTAATCCTGTTTGCACAATACTTAGTAAGATTCTTAGCATACTTTTCTTTGTCTTAGGATTGGATAACAACTCTTCGACGGTACGCACTATTTGGGGATGTTTAAAAATGTTTTTATTACTAAGCAATCGTTCAAAGCCTAAGCCTCGTAAATGGAGATAGTTCATATAGTCTTTTACAAGCCCAATAAAGCCCTCGTACTGCTTCACTACCCTAGGATCCTGACACTCTTCAAAGCACTCGGCAATTAAAGTAAGTTCGCTACTGACAGCTAAGTCGTGCGGTGCAGCAAAAAGGTCATCAAAAAAAGATTGGAGCGCATCCGCATAACGCCGATTACTTGAATTAGTTAGAGAAAGGCTGCCGGCAATCATGCGCAAAACAAGAGCGTAACGGGGTTCAAACTTGTAATTTTGCATAAATGTTTGGCACGCTTGTCTTTCTCCCTTGAGGTATTGATTGGCAACTTTTGAAGCGGTTAAAAACTCTTGGAAGGTTAAGTGGATAAAATACCCTTTTTCTTCAGCTTCAGGGAGGCGCATCAGTCCACAATCTGTAAGCTCATTGGAGGAGATCTTGTTACCCCTAAAGTCATCAATTTCTTGCTTACTTAGATAAAGGGTATTGTTTTTCATGGCAAAATCGGCCATTTCTTCAAAAGCTGTGGCAATTTTAGCGACTTCTTTATTTTGGCGCAGATTTTTCTCCGCCAAAATTTGCTCTTTAGTTTGCCTGGAGTGCCCTTGGTCAATTCTCCTTAAAAGAAACCATCGATACATCCAGTTTACTACGCGGGCATAAATCGCGCTCATCGTAACGGATTGCTTAGTATCAAAGAGCTGTGAATCTTCATTAAAGAGGCAGCAAAGAAGGGTTAAATTAATCGGAATTTGGGCCAGACTTAAAACCTGGGGAGAGGCGTTTAATAGATGGTAGAGTTTTTCTTTTTTCTCTTCGGCTTGCTGGTGTTTAAAAAATCTGTCGATATAACGATTGACGCCTTCTTTATCAAAGCCTAAAATTTCTAGCTCACACGAGCGTTCAAAAGAGCAGCTTCCAGGCCTGGAGGTGATCAGAATATGGGGAAATAGCTCTTTTAGCTGCTTAAAAGCAGTAGCCAAGCTTGTATTTGCTTGGGCTTCTGCTGAGAGCTCATCATACCCGTCTAAAATAAGCAGGGAATTTTGTAGAAAAGCGGCATCGTTTATGCAAGCTTCAATAATCTTAGGTTCAATTTTGCCAGCATATTCTTTTGCAATGAGGTCAGCTGGAGTATACTCTTTATCGGCGGGGTATTTTTTCAAATTCAAATTTCTTAAAGGAATCCAAAAAAGGCAGGTAAACATGCCTGTCCAAAGCTTCCCTTTTGCCCAATGATAGCTAATATATTGGCAGAGGGTGCTCTTCCCAATTCCAGCTGCGCCTTGGATGAAAACTCTTTTACGAGATTTTTTTTCCAAGCTTGTATGTTTGAAAAGCTCTTCAATTTCAATCTTTTGTTTGGGCTCGAGAATAGTTTCGTAAGTCGGAATGCGAGCATCTTGTAAGTACTCGGAATGTTTATCCGAGGCCTGGGCGAGTGTGTTTCTTTCCTTGCGCTCAATCAGGCCCAAACGCACGTAGGTTTCTTCTAAAGGAACCTTAAATTCCCACTCTTGCTGCGCTTTAATTCTGAAAATAGAAAGGCTGTCTTGAGAAAGATAATGGATTTGAAGAAAGCTAATCAGCAGTTGGAAACTTAAGTTTGCCTGAACTAAACTTTGTATAATGGCTGTCTTTTCAAATACAAGCGCTAAGGCCGTTTTTTTCTTGTAATTTAAAATATTTAGATTGGCCCCTTTTTTTACTAAGGCGGCAATAATTTCGGCATAGTCCTCTGCGGCTTGATTAGAAGGTCTCCCCTCTCCCATGGCAGCTAAATGCAAGGGGGTATTTCCCTCTTTGTCTTGCAAGTCCAGAACACTTTGGCCTGCAATTTGATCTAGCAAGTATTCCACTTTCTTCGCATTGCCTGCCAATACGGCTAAATGCAAAGGTGTCTGACCATCCCTATTTTTAGTTTCTATAAGGATAGGCTCGCTTCGCAATAAAAGATGCACAATATCGACGCCACCTTTTTGGGACCGGCAAGCATGATGCAGAGCATTATTTTGACAGCTATCGAGCTTTTTAAAATCCGCTCCCTGTTCAAGCAGAAAGTGTACGATAGACATAGATCCTGCTCTAATAGCTACTTGTAAAGGCGTTTCTTTAACTGTCTTTCCTGCTAAGACGTTAAGATGGGAGCGGATATTTGGTCTTTCGGCAAAGAGATAGGTAAAAATACTTTTACTTTCATATGCGGCAAAATAATGCAGTAAGTTTTGCCCATCTACTAACCTCTCCTCTAGCTTGTCTAAATATGCTTCGAAAGCTTGCCGTTCGTACTTATATTCTTGTATGTTAAGGGTATGATATAATTCATAAGCTGTGGCTAGATAAAAAACGCCTGGTAGAGAAGCTTTTTCTTTTGCTTCTCCTAAAAATTTGTGCCCTTGCGCAATTAAGTCTTTTATGCAGCAGGGGCACTTCAGTTCCAGCAAATCTTCTAACCGTTTGTGCAGCTCTGCTTCAGGCAATTTGGAAGATGGCGCTGCATGGTAGTGAATAACAGGGTTAGATTGTATAGACAGGCTAGCTTCCTGGCCTAAATGGATTTCCCTAGCGCTAGCCCGGACATTAATAAGCCCAGTCTTAGCTCGCAAAGCGGGATAAAGAGCGCTATACGAATCTGTAAGGCTGTGTTTATAGCAATTAGGCTCATTAAAAGACCACTGTTCGAATGAGCTATTTACTTGGTATTGTTTCCCATAGGCCTCTGCAGCTAATTGCCGAGCGGTCTCTTCTGCATACCCTGCCGCAACGGTGGATTTAGAATAGGCTTGCTGAACAGAGTTGCTTACCCTAGCTTCTCTTTTACCCATTACCAAGCTTTCTGCATGTTTACCTAGCCAACGGCCTTTATCTACAGCAGAACCCTTAGGAGTAAATTTGGGAGAGTGCTGATTTGGAGTAGAAAGAGAAACCGATTGAGCAATCGCAAGCGTGGCATCTCTCTGGTTATATTTGCTCTTAGCAAAATCATAGGTTGCTACAATAATATTTCCTATCACAGGGATTAGCAGCACACCACAACGGGCAAAGCTCTTTTGCTGTATATAGGTATAATAATGGCTTTTTGAAATATTTGCTTTTTGCTTCGATGGAAGCACCGCGCATTTTTGAAATAAATCAACCAAATTAGTGATTGTGCTTATCCCTGGGATATAGTCTGATACTTGGTCTACTTTTAATAAAAAGCTAGCATTTATATGCATTTAATTATATTACCTTAATTATTAAAAGAATAATTATATTAAAATTATATATTAATACCAATCAAAATATTTAATAGTAATGGTCGTAAAAGCAACGAGTGTAAACGACCTATCTCTGTGGTGCTCTACGCCTAAGCAAGACCTTCTAGATGGACAGGCAACAATTAATCATAAAAAAGCTTTCGATTAATGAGTGAACATCAGCTTGTGCTGCTAAAACCACAAAATTGTGTGCATACAGGTAAGATAAGAATGCCTTTTAATAACATCAATTAGTGTTCTGTGGAATGGTTAAACGGCAATGAGAGCTGTTACGCTGCCTGAAAAACTGTAGGATTGCAAGAATGCTTGGCTTAAATGCCAAAATGAGCCCAGTTTATATTCCTGAAAGTAAGGGGGGCGTCCTCGCATCCTCAAATGCTTTTCTTTTTTCGTTAAAGGAAAAGGGGTGCTCACTAGCAATTCAACTTCTTGTTTCCAATCCATGGATGGCCGCTTTCTATAAAAAGAAACAAGCTTAAGTCATAATTTGATGCATACGGAAAATTGACAAGCTCTCCATCAATATAATTTTTTTGTGAGCAATTGAGAAGACCTTATCTTTTACCTCAATGCTCTAAGAGCACGACAAAAGCAGTCCCTTTTGGCATTAAGTTCGCTCTGTAGGTCTCTGAAAACCTTCTAGTGGGCTGAGGCTATCTAGCTGTTTCCTCCATTCGGCAAGCTTCAATGGTAGCTTTTCTATTGCTTGCTCGTAACTGAATTTTAATTGGTCATTGGAGATGCAAGTGGTTCTTTTATCAGAGATTTGAATTTTTTGGCCTTTAACTGAAAAAGCATTCCCAGTAAAAAAACAAATTTCAGCAGTTAAAGCAAATGCTTTACTGCTCATTTTTAATAATGCATTTTTGTTAACATTTTTTAGCGCTTCTGCAGCAGAATCTTTAGCCCAAGCATCAGCTTCTTTGATAACTTGGATGAGAGCAGCTAACGCTTCTTCCGAAAGCTTATCTCCTTGTTTTGCTATTTCTACCAAGGCACTAGCAGCATACTTTTTATCCGAGATACAGTCATCTTTAAAATCTTGAATAAGAGCGACTACGGCTTCTTCCGAAAGCTTACATCCTTGTTTCGCTATTTCTACCAAGGCACTAGCAGTATACTCTTTATCCGAGGCATAGTCATCTTTAAAAGCTTGAATAAGAGCGACTAGAGCTTCTTCCGAAAGCTTGCCTCCTTGTTTTGCTATTTCCCCTAAAGCACTAGCAGCATACTTTTTAGTCCAGCTATCCTCAAGAGCTTGGGTAAGAGCGACTAGAGCTTCTTTCGGAAGATCACTTCCTTGCTCTGCTATTGCCTCTAGGGCACGAGTAGCGTAAACTTTAGTCGAACTATCGTCTTCTTTGGGAACTTGGATGAGAACTGCTAAGACTTCTTCTGGAATTCTGGCTCCTTGCTTTGCTATTTCTACCAAGGAACTGGCAACATACCTTTTGTCCCAGATACAGTCAGCTTTAAGGGTTTGGGCAAGAGCGGACAGAGCTTTTGTGGAAAGCTCACCCCTTTGTTTTGCTATTTCTACTAAGGCTCTAATAGCAGGAGTTGTAGCCGGATTATCGTCTTCTTCAAGAGCCTGGATGAGAACTGCTAGGGCTTCTTCCGGAAGTTTGCCTCCTTGTTTTGCTATTTCTTCTAAGGCTCTAGCAGCATAATTTTTAGCTGGATTATAGTCTTCTTCAAAAGCTTGCATGAGAACTGCTAGGGCTTCTTTTGGAAGCTTGCCTCCTTGCTGTGCTATTTCTTCGAAGGCTCTAGCAACAGAACTTTTAGTCACACTATCGCCTTCTGTGAAAGCTTGAATAAGAGCGAATAGAGCTTTTGGGGAAAGCTCGCCTCTTTGCTGTGCTATTTCTCCTAAGGCACTAGCAGCATAATATTTAATCATATCATTGTTTTCTTTGAGAGCTTGGGTAAGAACTGGTAAGATTTCTTCCAGAAGCCCATCTTCTTGCTTTACTATTTTTCCTAGAACACTAGCAGCATAATATTTAATCATATCATTGTTTTCTTTGAGAGCTTGAATGAGAGCCGCTAGCGTTTCTTCTGGAAGTCCATCTCCTTGTTTTACTATTGCTCGTAGGACACGAGCAGCATAGTATCTAGTCTTATTATCATCTTCTTTGAAGACGTAGGTTTCTTCCGGAATTTCCCATCCTTGTTCTGCTATCCCCACTAGGGGCCTAGCAACAGGGTATTTAGCTTCATGATCGGCTTCTTTAAGAGCTCGGGGAAGAGCGACTAGAACTTCTTTCGGAAGCTTACCTCCTTGTTCTGCTATTCCCACTAAGGCCCTAACAACAGAGCATTTAGTTTCATGATCACCTTCTTCAAGAGCTTGGGTAAGAGCGGCTAGAGGTTCTTTCGGAAGCTCACCTCCTTGTTCTATTATTCCCGCTAGGGCCCTAGCAACAGAGCATTTAGTTTCATAATTACCTTCTTTAAGGGCTTGGATGAGAATAGTTAACGCTTCTTCCGAAAGCCCTCCTGCTTGCTTCGTCATTGACGTTAGAGCAATAGCGGCAAAATGCTTAGTCTCTCTATCGCCTTCTTTAAGGGCTTGGACGAGAATAGTTAACGCTTCTTCCGAAAGCCCTCCTGTTTGCTTCGTCATTGCTACTAGAGCAATAGCGGCAAACTCTTTAGTCTCTCTATAGCCTTCTTTAAGAGCTCGGGTAAGAACAATTAATGCTTCTTTCGGAAGCTCCTCTCCTTGTTCTACTATTTCTCCTAGAGCACTAACAAACCCCATTTTAATATGCCCATTTTCTTCTTTGAACGCCTCGATGAGAGCCGCCAACGCTTTTCTAGAAAGCTCATCTCCTTGTTTCGCTATTATCGTTAGAGCAAAAGCAGCACAATCTTTAGTATCTTCATCGCCTTCTTTAAGAACTTGGATGAGAGCAGCTAGCACTTCTTCCGAAAGCTCGCCTGCTTGTTTTGCCATTGCTGCTAGAAAAATAGCGACAAAATCTTTAGTATTTCTAGTGCCTTCTTTAAGGGCTTGGATAAGAATGGCTAAAGCTTCTTTCGGAAGCTCCCCTCCTTGTTCTGCTATTTCTCCTAGAGCACCAATGAACCAACTTTTAACATATCTATTGCCTTCTTTGAACGCCTCGATGAGAGCTGCTAATATTTTTCTAGAAAGCTCATTTCCTCGTTTCGCTATTGCCTTTAGAGCACAAGCAGCATCATCTTTAATCCAAGCATCGCCTTCTTTGAGCCTTTGAATGAGAATTGTTAGTACTTCTTCAGGAAGCTCACCTCCCTGCTCTGCTATTGTCTTTAGGGCACTAGTAGCATAACCTTTAGTCGAACTATCGCCTTCTTTGAGAGCTTGGATGAGAGCAGCTAACGCTTCTTCCGGAAGTTCAGCTCCTTGCCTTGCTAGCTCTTTTAAAACGTCGATAACATACCTTTTAGCTATAGAACCTTTGAGAACTTTAAGTCGCTTAACAATCAATCCCACTATTTCTGAAGCTAAGCTTATCCTTGCTCTCGCGGCACCTAGTAAGATGTTTAGCATATTTTCTCTTGCATTACGATCGGATAACAATTCTCCGATAGTACGTACTATTTCGGGATGGCTAAAAAGTTTTTTATTGCTAAACAATCGTTCAAAGTTTAAGCCTAGCAAACAGAGAGACTTCATATAGTCTTTTACAAGCTCAATAAAGCCATCGTACTGCTTCACTACACTAGGATCTTGGCATTCTTCAAAGCACTCTGCAATTAAAGTAAGTTCGCTACTGACAGCTAAGTCTTGGGGTGCAGCAAAAAGATCGTCAAAAAAATTTTGGAGTGCATCCACATATTGACGATTACCTGAAGTGGCAAGAGAAAGACATCCGGCAATCATGCGCAAGACGAGAGCGTAGCGGGGTTCAAACTTGTAATTGCGCACAAATGTTTGGCACGCTTGTCTTTCTCCCTTAAGGTATTGATTGGCAACTTTTGAAGCGGTTAAAAACTCTTGGAAGGTTAAGTGGATAAAATACCCTTTTTGTTCAGCTGCAGTTTCCTCTTTAGGAATACGCATCAACCCACAATCTGTAAGCTCATTGGATGAGATTTTGTTGCCTCTAAAGCCTTCGATTTCTTGCTTGCTTAAATAAAGTATATCGTTTTTCATTGCAAAGTCGGCCATTTTTTCAAAAATGGCGGCAATTTTAGCGACGTCTTTATTTTGGCGCAGATTTTTTTCCGTCAAAATTTGCTCTTTAGTTTGGTCTGATTTACCTTGATCAATTCTTCTCAAGAGAAACCATTGATACATCCAATTCACTACGCGTGCATAAATTGCCGACATCGTAGTGGATTGCTCAGTATCAAAAACATGTGAATCTTCATTAAAGAGGCAACAAAGAAGGGTTAAGTTAATCGGAATTTGCGCCAGGCTTAGCACCTGAGGAGAAGTATTTAATAGACGGTTAAATTTCTGCTTTTTTTCTTCAGCTTGAACATATTTAAAAAATCTGTCGACATAACGCTTAACCTCTTCTTTATCAAAGCCTAAAATCTCTAGCTCACAAGAGTGTTCAAAAGAGCAGCCTCCAGGCCTTGAGGTAATCAGGATATGGGGGAATAGCTCTTTTAGCTCTTTAAAGGCTTTAGCAAGACTGGTGTTCCCTTGGGCCTGTGAGGAGAGCTCATCATACCCATCTAAAACAAGCAGGGTATTTTGTAGAAAAGTGGGTTCGTTTATACAGGCTTCGATCACCCTGCGATCAATTTTGCCGGCATATTCTTTTGCAATTAGGTCAGCTGGAGTATACTCTTTATCGGGGGGATATTTCCTTAAAGTCAAATTTCTTAAAGGAATCCAAAAAAGGCAAGCAAACATGCCTGCCCAAAGCTTTCCCTTTGCCCAGTGATAGCTAATATAGTGGCAGAGGGTGCTCTTCCCAATGCCAGCAGCGCCCTGAATGAAGACTCTTTTACGAGCTTTTTCTTCAAAGCTTTTATGCTCAAAAAGCTTTTCGATTTCAATCTTTTCTTTGGATTCCCCAATAGTCTCGTAAGCCGGAATGCGAGCATCTTCTAAATGCTCGGAATGTTTATCCAGGGCCTGGTTGAGTGCGTTTCTTTCTTTGCGCTCAATCATGCCTAAGCGCACATAGATTTCTTCTAAAGGCGCTTTAAATTCCCACTCTTGGCTTGATTTAATTTTGAAAATAGAAAGGGTATTTCGAGAAAGGTAATAGTGTTGAAGAAAGCTAACTAGAATTTTTGGAGTTAGTTTTGCCTGAACTAAAGCCTGTATGAGGGCTTCATTTTCAAAAATAAGCATTAAGGCCGTTTTTTTCTCCTTATTTAGGAGATGTAAGTTGGCCCCTTTTTTCACCAATGTTTGAATAATTGCGCAATAGCGATCTTTTGCCTTAGCAGCAGATTTACCCCACCCCATGATTGCTAGATGCAGAGAGGTATTTCCCTCTCCATCTTGTTGATCCAGCTGGAGTTGACCTGAGGTTTGGCCTAGCAAGCATTCAACACATTTTTGATTTCCCGCAAGTGCAGCTAAGTGTAAAGGCGTTTTGCTATCGCTATTTTTTGCTTCTATAAAAGTAGGGTCATATCGCAGCAGGGTGCGGACGAGATCAGGGCAATCTTTTTTTGAAAGACAAGCATGGTGTAGGACATTATTTTGGGAGCTATCGGGCTTTTTTACATCCGCCCCTTGTTCAAACAAAAAGTTTGCGATAGATATAGACCCTGCCCTAATAGCCACTTGTAAAGGCGTTTCTTTAACTGTCTTTCCTGCTAAGGCATTAAGATGAGAGTGTATATTTGGTCTTTCGGCAAAGAGATAGATGAAAATACTTTTACTTTCATATGCGGCAAAATAATGCAGTAAATTTTGTCCATCTGCTAGCCTCTCCTCTAACTTGCCTAGGTATTCATCGAAAGCTTGCCGTTCGTACCTATATTCTTGTATGTTAAGGGTGCGATATAATTCATAAGCCGTGGCTAAATAAAAGACGCCATCTAAAGAAATTTCCTCTTTTACCTCTCTTAAAAATTTATGTCCTTGAGCTATTAAATCTTTTATGCAGTGAGGACATTTCAGTTGCAGCAATTCCTTTAACCGTTTGTTAAGTTCTATTCCTGATAATCTGGAGGGCGGGGCTGTACGAGAGTAATTAAAGGCAATAGCTTGCACAATCAGCTGAGCATTTTCCCCTACTAACTGGGGGTTTACAGCGCTAGCCTGGGGGTTAGCAACCACAGGGTGAATTCCCAAAGCGGGATAAAGCGCCATGAATGATTCTGTAAGGCTATGTTCACGACAACTAGCCTCAGGAAACCCTTGTTCCGAAACGGATCCTGGAGGGCAGCTACTTTGAGAGGATTTTGAAGAGGAAGGAGAGATTGGCTGAGCAGCCGTAGGCGTGGCTACTCCCTTTTGGTTATGTTTGCTCTTAGCAAAATCATAGATTCCTATAATAATATTTCCTATCACCGGAATTAGCAACACAACACAGCGAGCAAAGCTTTTTTGCTGTAAATAGGCGTAGTAATGGCTTTTTGAAACGTTTGCCTTTTGCTTCGATGGGAGTACCACGAATTTTTGGAATAAATTAACTGAATTAGTGATTGTACTTATCCCAGGGATATAATCAGACACTTGGTCTGCTTTTAATAAAAAGCTAATATTTGTGTTGCACATTGCAATTATCTCAGCAATTAAATAAATAATTTATTATATAACAAGATAAATATTAATGGCAAATAGCATTTAACAAAATAATTACATAGACAGCGAGCGCAGTAAATAACCTGCCCCTATAGTGCTCCCATCTAAACAGGACCACCTAGATGGACAAGCGCGAAGAGCCCTTAAAATGCTTTTTTCAAACGGCTATCTAAATAAAGTAGAAACCGCCGCTTAATGGTTCAATTTTATAAGACAATTCCATGAGTAAAATAACATGGCAGAGCGAACGATGTCTTCGTGGTGCAAGAATGGTTGCATAAATTTAACAAAGAGTATTCAGTAAATTCAATTTATCTCTCCTCCTCTCTCCTTTTAAAGGAAATGTAAAGCAATTTTCTTCTTTACCGAGAGTATCTTTGGATAATATCCTTTTTTAATGCTTATATTGTAATAAAAAACACAAACATTAACACACTATTTGAATTTTATTTATTTATCTATTATTAATGTTATTAAACTAAAAAGGATAAAATAATGCATGAACGCACTCGTAATTTCATTTATTGCCTCCGCTTTTTCGGCATTATCAAACCTATTTTTCCGAAAGAATACCGTAGACTCACAGCAGGGTAGCCCAAGTGGATTTTTGGTTTTATTTTATCTAATCGCCTTCCTGACAGCCCTCTTTTTTTATCCCTCCATTTGGTCTTCCCCCCTTAACTTTGCCATTTTGGCAATTGGAGGATCGGTAGGAGTATTAAATATTGCCTTAATGCACCTCACCTCGCGCGCTTTAAAATATGGACCTGCAGGTCTTACCTTCGCCTTTCAAAATTCTGGCGCTATTTTCCCCGGTTTTTTGCTTTTTTTGATTTTTGGGACTAGCTGTGGCTATTCCTGTAGTATTTTCCAATTGTTAGGGATGTTGTGCGTGGTTGGAGGACTGTTTATAGGGGCAAGAAAAGAATCATCGCACTCAGCTAAAAATTCTTCTAAGTGGCTGATATACGCCCTAGGTTGCTTTGCAGTGCAAATCCTTGCGCTAACTTTAATTCAGGGGCGAAGCATTTTATTTCAGCAGGATGAAGGGCCTGTTAGTTTTTTTTCTGCCAACGAAATGGACGATATGTGGTTTATGCCTGCGCAATTTGGCACAGCCTTTATCCTTCAATTTGCCCTTTTTTTAAGGGAAAAAAGACCTTTTAATCAAGCGGAAGTCATTTACGGGTGTTTAAGCGGAATTGCAAACTTTGCAGCCACATGTCTTATCCTTTTTGCCACTAGGTTGGCGCTGCCTTTTGAAAAAAGCATGCTATTTCCCTGTTTTTCGGTGGGAACATTTTTATTGTGCAATATGTGGGCAAAAAAATTATACAAAGAAGATTTCAATTTTTTAGCAAACGGCCTGTGTGGTTTAGGAATTTTTATGGGAATTTTACTTCGGTAATCTAAAAAAGCGCCTGCCGCCTTTAATTCGATAGGTAGAAATAAAACAACCCCTAACAAAATCGCTCTTAAAAGCTGCCTACCTTCCCTGGCTCTGCGGGCACAAAAATAGGCTGGGGATGGACTACTACTGATTATTTGGAGAAGCAAGGGCTTCTCTTTTCTCAATGAAATCTTCTCTTCTCTTAATAACCCCAATCATACCATCAAGAAAAACATTTATATCCTTGTATGCTTCTCTGCTTTTTTTATAAAGGGTGAAATTTTTTCTCACAAACCTTTCGATATCTTCAATTTTAGGATCAAAATAGATAGGATAGTTGTTTAAAAGGCTTTCTACATACTCTTTAGGGGGTAACCATCCTCCCTTGTATACGGCATAAGAACGCGCCAGGTATTTAGCAAAGCTATTTTTGTTAACGTAAATAGTCTGTTTTTCTTCTGTGCCTTGAATGTTTGCTTGAAATTCTGAAGCAAAGCCCAGTAAAGTCAGAATTTTTGCTAGCCAGCCTTCATAGATTTTGAAAGAGACCCCCTTTAAAACAGCCTGATTAGGATCTTGATTTTCATAAAATAATGAAACATCGTAAGTATTATCAGTGAAATACGTTCTACCGTTTGCAATTGCTAAATGAACCATACATGATACTTTGGTAAAAATTGAATTAAGAAGGCAACTTAACAAATTTACTAATTTTTTTCAATCCGCCCACTTGCCTTAACAAATTATTTAAGCAGATATTTTCAAAAAGTTTGTCACAATTTAATTTAGAGGTCAATTGTTTAAATTCTCTTTACGCAAAGAGCATTTTTTTCTTGATAAACATCAAAATTTAAGAAAAAATACTAGGCTATCTAAATGTCCGTATGGAGCCACAAGATGCCCTCTCTTTTCGCCTCTTTTTCATGGGTGACTTTTGCTTCCCAAAAATCCCCTAGTGTGGCAGCTAAGTTTTCTTATATAAATTTGGGCTATTTAGTTGCAACTAATGATGCAGTTTTTCAAAGGAAGCTTGGTACACCGATAAAAATGAGAGGACACACAGCAAAATTTCACCCAGGCGAGCCTATCACCTCAAAGCGCAATTATTCTTATTACTTGGATAAAATAATGGAGTCTTCCCCATGTTGAAAGCATTTTTTTCAAATAAATTCCCCAAGCTCTTTTTTTATATTTGTCTGTTTACTTTTTTGATTGTGGGAATTAAAAAAGCTTCTAAGCTTGCACCTCAATACATCCCCCTTCCCTTCATAGCGGGATTAGAGAAAAGGATGGAGCCCTCAGATCTTTTAAAAGCGGGATTAAACAAACTAAGCGATCAAGAGCTTAGCTTTTTAAACCAGTGGATTATTAATCATCCCCTGCCTTTATTTTGCGGAAAAAAAGTCGTTACAAAGCCCTCTGAACTTGAATGGGTATATACGTCTCGAAGTTTACAGGATACTCCCTCCCAAAAGTATTTTTTGAGTGTGGGAGCGATTATTCAAAATGAAGCTATCTACTTAAAAGAGTGGATTGAATATCATAAACTTTTGGGAGCCGAGCATTTTTGGATATATAATCATTTAAGTACTGACCATTATTTAGAAGTTCTAGAACCCTACATCCGTTCAGGCGAGGTAGAACTTATTGAATGGGGTGTAAAAAAATTTCCGGCATGCCAACTTACAGCCTATGAAGATTGCCTTAAACAAGCTAAAGATCGAACAGAGTGGCTAGCTTTAATTGATGTGGATGAATTTTTTGTCCCTCATCAACACCCCTCGATGAAGGCGTTTTTAGCTGAATTTGAGCCATTTAGCCAAATTTTAATCAATTGGCAACTTTTTGGCACTTCCAATATTCAATCTCTCCCTAAAAATGCCTTATTAACCGAACATCTAACCTATAAATTCCCCGCTCATTTTGTGGATCCAAGCTGGAATGGAAATCAATATGTAAAAGCTATTGTGAGGCCTTCTCATGTGGAGTTTCCTGTGGTAAGTTGTCATTATTTTCATTTAAAACCCCACTGCACGACTGTAAATGGAGTAAAGCAAATTGTGCCTCCTAATACCACAGTTTCTGAGATCCATGTAGAAAATATTCAATTAAATCACTACTGGTTTAGAACCCTGGATTATTTTCATCAAGTTAAAATAGGAAGGCGCCAGGGTGTAGGAGAAAAGTATCCTGCTGAAAAGGTAGACTATCTTTTGAAAATGGGACATGCGGAGCAAGATTTTAGCATTCAACGTTTCCTTCCTAAGCTTAAAGAGGTTTTATGAACTCCCTTTATTGCTTATTTATCCTCAGACTCATTTTTTGCTCGTTCTGCCTTCAGGCCACGCCCTACGTGGTCCCTGTCATGACTGGACAGCTAGGCAATCAATTGTTTCAAATTGCGGCTGCCACAAGTTTGGCGCTTGAGCACCACGCCAAAGTGACCGTTCCCGATTTGAAAAAATTAACCACCCTGGGAATTCCAGAAAATCGTCGATTTGTATTGTGGCGCTTAGAGACAGTTGAACCTAAAGTTCCCCTCCATTCTTTCACTGAAGCGAGTTTTGCCTATGCGCCTATCCCCTATCAGCCAAATATGCAACTTAAGGGTTTTTTTCAGTCTGAAAAATACTTTGAAAAACATAAAGAAGAAATTATCCAATTGTTTGCTCCTTTGGAGAGCATAGAAACCGATTTAAAAAATCGTTATCCCGATGTTGTTTATCACCCTTGTTCAGTGGCCATTCACATACGGACTTATGCAGATAGCGATCCCCAACACCGCTATTACTATTTAAATGGGAGATCCTATGTGGAAAAGGCTTTATCTTTCTTTCCTGAAAGTGCTTATTGCCTTGTATTTTCCGATAATATGGAGTGGTGTAAAAAGGAATTAGCCGAAATTCGCCCAAACTTGCATTTTATAGAAGGGGAATCCTACATTCATGATTTTTATTTAATGTCGTTTTGTAAACATAATATTATTTCAAATTCTACCTTTTCTTGGTGGGCTGCCTATTTAAATTCTAATCCTTACAAGATTGTCATAGCGCCAAAAAAATGGTTTACTCCAAAAGTGGGCCATGATACGCGGGATTTAATTCCTGATAACTGGTTTACATGCGATGATTAAGCGCCCCTTGCGGTAAAAAATTTGATCCCTTTTCTGTAAGCTGTGCAGGGTGAACTTTCTTTCTCTCCCTTCTTATCCTTTTTGGATAATCTAACCGCCACGATTGTAACGGTGTCCATTTTGCAAAAGCTTATCAAAGACCCAAAAAATCGCCTTTTAATAGGTGGCGGAATTGTGATTGCAGCTAATGCGAGAGGAGCCTGGCCCCTATTGGGGATGTAACCACCCCCATGCTTTGGATTGGAAGGCAGATCTCCACCTTACAAATCATTAAAGCTCTCTTTCCTGTGTTTGACTTTTTTTATAAAAGGAGCACTTCCTGACACCTTTTTAGTCGGCGAAAAACCGCAGATGAGCCCTCTTTCCCTTTCTATTTTAATTTTGGGTCTTGGAAGCCTAATTTCCGAGCCTATTTTTAAAGTTGTGACGGGATGGCCCCTTTTATGGGGAGGATTTTTGGATTAAGCCTTTTATGGACTTTTACCGACCTTGCTTATCGCAAAGAGCCCTATCATCCTTTAAAAACAAGCGAAATAGCTTCCAAAATAAACATATCGGGTATTTTATTTTTTCTAGGTATCCTTTTAACTGTCAATTCTTTAGAGACTTTCCATTTGCGGGATCGGCTAGCTCATTGGTTAGATCGCTATTTTCATTCCACCGCTCTACTTGTTGTCAGCTGTGATTGGGATTGCGTCTTCTTTAGTCGATAATATTCCCTTAGTCGCAGCATCTATGGGGATGTATGACATCCACCTGTACCTCGCCGACTCTTCATTTTGGCAATTGATTGCCTATTGTGCTGGAACAGGCGGCAGCTTACTGATTATTGGCTCTGCGGCATGAGTCATTTTATTGACAATGGAAAAAGTAAGCTTTTCAGATTATTTGAGAAATATCACATTGCCCGCTTTTATAGGTTATATAGCCGGCATATTGACTTATTTTTTAGTTTCTTAATTGTATTATTAATTTTAATTTGTTAAGCTAACGTTATGAAATTAACTCACAATTAAGAGGCGATAAATGGGTACACCACTTCTAATCATCCTTGCAATTCTAGCACTTTTAGCCCTATCGGGAATTGGGATCTATAACCGCCTAGTTGCCTTGCAGAACCAAGTGAAAAATGCTTGGAGCCAGATAGATGTTCAACTACAGCGCCGCTATGACTTAATCCCAAACTTGGTCGAAAGCGTCAAAGGGTATATGAACTATGAAAAAGGGACTTTAGAATCTGTCATTCAAGCTCGCAATACGGCTTCTGCGGCAAGAGAAGCTGTCGAAAAAGGTGGAGGACCTACAGGAAGCGGATCAATTAAGCAACTCCTGGGAGCAGAAACAGCTTTAAAAGGGGCTCTAGGGCATTTTTTTGCTTTGGCAGAAAACTATCCCCAGCTCCGAGCTAGCGAAAATATGCAACAACTTCAAGAAGAGCTTAGCTCTACCGAAAATAAAGTGGCTTTTGCTAGGCAAGCATACAACGATCAAGTCATGCTCTACAATATCACCCAGCAGACATTCCCTGCAGCCCTTTTTGCTACCCTATTTGGGCACCACCCTGCGGAACTTTTTGAAATTCAAGACACGGAAGCAAAAAAAGCTGTTAAAGTTTCATTCTAATTAAATAGAAAGCTTTGAGTCTTTTCTCGTAAAAGGAGGCTATTTTCAGGAAAAATAGCCTAAAATCAAGAAGAAAAGTGTCCACAGCTAAGATGAATAGAGGGTCTAAAATATGAACTTCTGGGAAGCGCAGCGTAGAGCTAAATCGAAAACGTCTCTGTATGTAGGCCTATTTGTGATTTTAACCTTTTTGGTGGCGGCAGCCAGCGAATGGGCTTTCCGTTCGTTTGCTTCTTCATCTACCGGTTTTTCTTTTCCTTTTTTGGGATTTTTCTTCTTATTGATGACATTTAGCGCAGCTGGCTATCAATACGCGATGTTTAAAAGTTTTGGGGGAGGCTATGTAGCGGAGTCTATGGGAGCGCGGCGCCTAGATCCTCATACAAATCATCCCAAAGAAAAGCAGCTCTTAAATATTGTGGAAGAGATGGCTTTAGCGGCCTCTCTTCCTGTGCCGGCCGTCTATATTTTACCTGCCAAGCCTATCAATGCATTTGCGGCAGGCTTAACCCCTGATAACTCGGCGATCGCCATTACAGAGGGAGCCCTTCAAACTTTAAATCGGGATGAAATTCAAGGCGTTATAGCCCATGAGTTTGGCCATATCTATAACGGCGACATGCAAATCAACATGCGACTTGCGGCGATGGTTATGGGGTTTTTCTTTGTCTTTTATCTGGGAATGCGCCTACTCTCTATATCTGGCAGCACTCATCGCAGGGAAAAAGAGGGAGAAAGAAAAGGAGGTAATCCGATTGCGATTGCAGCGGTCATTTTTCTTTTTGCCGGCATTTTTACTTGGATATTTGGGTCCATTCTAAAAGCTACCGTTAGCCGCGAAAGAGAATATCTGGCAGATGCTTGCGCTGTCCAATTTACGCGCAATCCGGATGGGATTTCGAGTGCCTTAAAGAAAATCATGCGCGAACACTACACCGCCATGCCAACTCAGGGGATGGCCTACTCCCACCTCTATTTAGATAACCATGGAGGGCTAAGCTCTCTCTTTGCCACTCATCCCCCTCTTGAAAAAAGAATCAAAGCGATTGAAGGTCAAACTTACATGCCAGAAGAGTGGAAAGAAAATGTAGAAGCCTCTGCTAAGCACGCCTAGTAAGCATAAACCTCATTATTAGGTTTTTTAAAGGCATTTTTTGCAACCGTTCTTTTTTACTAACCTGACGCCAATTTAACGTAAGGGCAGCTTAAGTATAGGCTAAAAGGGCTTAATTCTTTTTTTCTTCGTTCGAAGAGAGTAAGCTCTGTTTATTGGATTCAGTTATTGCGGATGAGCGTTCTTAATTTCTTGAAATTTCTATGCTACCTGTTCTTTTTCTTTGGCTTCTTCGCCCTCCTTAAACTTGGTTTCATTGATAACTTTTTTATTAATTCATCGGCAATTTAATCTAGCAAGTACTCACATTTTTTGCTTTCCTGCCAATGACGCTAAACGTAAAGGTGTCTGGCCTGCGCTATTTTTAGCTTTTATAAGGGAAGGGCGCCGCATTGCAGCAAAAGCTTAATGATATCGACGCAAACTTTTTGCGTGCGACAGGCATGGTATAGAACATTTGTCCATCAAAGCTGTCTTCGCCTATACTAAGATTGAAATTATAATTCATAGGCGGTGACTAGGTAAAAGGCACCATGCAGAGAAACTTTTATTTTAGTTTCTCTTAAGAATTTGTGTCCTTAGCCTGGGGGTTGGCAAAACCCAGGCCTAGTTGGCAAATCGGGATAAAGAGCCATAAAAGGCTCTTTAAGACCGTGCTTGCAGGAAGCAAGCTCAGGAGAACACCGACCTAATAGGCCACTTAGTTCGCCGTTTTTCTCTTAGATTGTTGTCGTTTTCTTTTTTCATAAGAACCTGCAATAACTAGAGCAACAGAATCATCTTCTTGTTTAGCATCTCTCGCTTCTGCCCTTTTCTCACCTCTCACCTCACTTTTTGACTTTCCCTTTTGGTGACGCCCTATATCTTTAGCTACTCCTTCTCTTCGGCTAGAAACCTCTTCTTCTTCATCTGTATAACTCTCTTCTTCACTAGATTCTGGAGCTTTTGGAGCTTGGAGAGTTTTTAGATTAGAAAGAGGAACCGAAGATTCTGTTTCCTTTTTTTCTTCAACTTTATTTAGCAAAGGAGTATTTGGATCTTGCCCCCATAGGTACCCTTTTTTCTTTAGCCTAGCAGCATAGACCAGGCCGATTAATTTAGTGCAAGTTGATAAATAGAGACTTTTTTCTTCTTCAAAATTAAGCTTTATGCCTTCACTTTGGAGTAATTCACGTGTTTTTTTAAACTTATCACCATCTGAAATCCCAGAGTTTGATTTGATATGCTGGATAATTTTTGCTTGGGTATTTATAAGGGTTAATTCTTTTTCCCCAAAAGTGGGATAAGCATTGTGCCCTATCTGTTCAGATCGAAGGTAGGTAAATTTAGGCAAGCCCTCTATTATCATCCCCCTGGCTAAAAGCTTGATGTCCTTCCTATCGAGCGCCTCCTTGTGTCCACTAAAAATGAGGTTAAAAAGCCGCTGACCATACTTAGCTGTATTATAAGCTATCTTCTCTGCAGAAGACCCATCTTCATCTACTACTTGTTTAGTATGCAAGAGTTTAAAGCCAGCTTGCTGAAGAGCCGAGCCTAGTAAAGTTTGCTTTGAAATATGAAGATTTTCAAAACCCTTTTGGCCATTAACCACATGGTACACAGCCGAGCGGCATACATACGCCTCATAGGCAAATGTGCTGGCTAGAATTTGAGCGTAATGGTGCTTTACTTGCTGCCGAGCGGTTTTTAGGATATTTTCACGCAAAGATTTTTTTAAATCTTTGTAGTCTTCTTTATATGCAGCGCAGTTTATTTGTAAGTTTTTAACAACTTCTTGGATAATCGGATGAGTACTTGTCTCATCTAATTTTTCTAATGCACCTAATTCCTTAACTAATTCTGACTTTTTTGCTTCCAATGCAACCTTTAAAGGCTTTTTCTTACTCTTTAAAGCCAAAATTTTCTCATAGCACTCAGTACATTTCTCTAAGTACTCAAAATAGAGCCTGTTGAGAGCCGCAATTTTAATATCTTCTTCTTTTTCTTCGGGGTTCAGTAACTTTGCGGACAATCCTAATGGCTCTTTTCCTCGCTCCTTGTTCTCCAATGCATCACGCTTGTTCTTTAATTCTTCACAATGGTGCTCATATAACTTTTCTATCCGTTGAAAAATGTTATCATAGTCCTGCTGACAAGCAGAAATAAGAACATCGTGTTGCTGTTCAGGAAGCCGCCTAAGCAGTTGTATTTCAAGTATATCTTTTAGCTCTTCCTTAGCTTGCTCTTTAAATTTTTGCCATTCCCCTTCTTCTAAGCTATCACGCAGAGAAAACAAGCTTGCTGCCATTTCTTGCACGTGTTTATTATATTTATGCTCTTTAAAAAAATTGTTAAATTTTTTTGGAGAAAAAAGTCTCTTCGTGAGAACTAAGGGGTTATTTTCTTCCTCATGCTCGTGAAATTTTGGATAATTTTCTTCATCTTTGGCAAGTGTATCTGTATAGGCATTCGAATCTCGATGTATAGAGGAGGTTATACCAAATTCTCTTTCCGAAAATTTATAAAAACCCTTGATGACCCGGTTAGTAACCCTTCCTGCAAAATCTATGCCTTCACCTTTAGCTATTTTGACTGCCTTCTCAAAAAAAAAGCTATCACCTTCAAACGTAGTTAGAATAGAGGTGTCAACATCCGAGGTTAATGCACGGCTTCCTGGGGCATGAATTTTAATCACGCACTTTTGTGCTTCTTCTGGACCTGTAGGCAAATGATCTGATCTCTGCTTGACTACAAACTCGTACCATTTAGCGGTAAAGATATACTCCCCCTTAGGAGTCTTTTGGGGAGTACCTGCTATTCTTGCTTCTAAATTAAAGTCCTGGGGGGGAAATATCTTTGAAATTGCTGTCTTGTAGCTGACATAGTCGAATAGACCGCGCGCCTTAATAGCTTTTTGCATTTCTTGAGTGGCTAGCTTTTGAGGCGTGCCTCGTTGTATAGCATCCAAATAATCTGATATACGCTCTTTCCACACTTTACCTTCCAAATGTCGAATGTCATCATGACAGTGACTAGAATGTTGAATATTCATATAATAAGCTCTTTGGTTAATGCATTTCTGTTTTTCGGAGCAAATGAGTTCTAAAAATCGAGAAAGGGGAGATTAATCTATTCCAATTCCTAGATCCGTTTATCAGCCAAACTAATTAAAATTTAAGTTTCATGCAAGTTTTTTTTAGGTTGGTCTAGGACTTATTTATTCCATATTGACTTCACAAAATTCCTGTTAGTACTATACAGTAGTCCTTTTTTGAAATTCACTGGGATAGTTCCAAATTATGAATTCCTGCAAACAAATTAAAACAAAGAGAGAATCTTTTCCCCCTATTTCTTTAGCGATCGGAGATGATCTTGAACCGCTTCAGGCTCCCAATAACATTTTCATTAAGCACACGTTTGCTGGAAAGTTGGCAGTTATTTTGCTTATCCTTCTTTTTTTGGGCATTTGCGTCTTAGCATGTAATCTCTACGTCCCTTGATACTCACTATCAGGCCATACATTTAAAACGGTACAGATGATTACTACCTTTCTTATCTACTACAACTTGCGCCTTTAAGGTGTGTTTTTATTTTTCCTGAATAGAAAAGCTTTTGCTTTTTCTGGGCTTTCAATAGACACTTTTGTGGCATCGATCAAGAACAACTTTATATTCAATGTCGCTCTTTAAGAGTGCTTTAAAGATCGGTAAAGCAAAGTCTGGATGCTTAATCACCGCGCCTTCAGCCACTTGGCTATTTTATAGGTACTGCTTTTGCTCACACCATAATTTTGATTTATATGAAAAAAAGACAAAGGAGGGTTTGGGATTAATTGCCGCTGTAGTATTAATTATAAGCAGAAGGGGCAAAAAGAATGGCCACAGCTCAAAGCAAGCAAAAGATGGGTTCTTTTGCTTGCTTAAACCTTTCACTTTCTTTGAATTTTCATATGTTCGAAGTATTTATAGCGCTCCACAAAAGCCGAGGCAATATTTGTCACCGCTTTGGCTATTTGAACCTGGGCATCAAATAAAGGGGTAATGACAAGGCTTTGTTTTTCCCAAGTAATGGCTTGTAGGCGCGTCTCTTTATCCAGAAAAACACGCTCTAATTGAACATTTTCAAACAAGCGCCCCTCGCAAAAAACCGCAAGTCCCCCTTCATGGGGATAAAGCATGACTAACACGTGGAAAAAAGGTAAAGGATTGGAAGAAGCGCCTGGATTTAAGATGGGAGAGAGATTCCCTTTGGCAAAAATGTCCGCTACAATCTTTTTTAGGGCTTCTTCTGAGGCTGAGCCTGTAAAATTTGCAGGCTTGATCACTTCGACAGCAATGCCTATTTTATCCGTTAAATTGTACAAGTGATCGCTCCCCGCCCATACCGAGTTTTTTAAAGCCATGACTCCCGGAGAAGTGTAAAGGAGCTCGTTTTTACCGCTCGGTTTGTCGGGAGATTTTTCTTGGGAAGAGGTTTGCTGAGCTTTGGCCGAAGGCGTGGCAGCTTTCTCCGGAAAAGAGTTTTCCGCAGCGGATAAGCCTGGCGCGCCGCAAACAAAGTTCCCTATAAGAATCAGGAAAAAGAATATGGGGCAAATGAGAGATTTATAAGCTATCATCGATCTATCCCTATTTTTGGTCGCTAATGGTTAGAGTGTTTTTTCATTCAATAGGTGAAACGAATTAACAAAATAATCAAACTTTGTAGGAGAATGATCTAATTTTTTTGACACACACGTTAAAACGTACAGCACCCTATCTACAATAAAGGCCTTTGCCTGAATTTCAACTTCACCATTTTGAATGGTAAAGTCTAAAGATTGTAAGTGTTGAAAAAAGCCATTTTCCATACTTTTTAACACATTTTCTGTGCTGGCGTTCACCATGTTATTCATGATGGAAGTTAAAAGAGGTGCTTGCTCCTCTGGAGTATCAACTTCATTAAAAGTAATTAAACTAATCATGTAAACATCCCCCGAGCTATCCTCTGCAGCATACATGTCGTACTCGCGAAGTTCCTTTGTTTTGGGGTCGACCAATTTTTCAGTGGCATGTTGGGGTTGCTTAGGAAATTTCGCTTCAAATTTTCCTGAAGGAGATTTAAAATTCAGCCAGGAAATTTCTGCAGAAGCAGGGTTAACCTCTTTTGTAATAGGAAGAACTTCGTAAGAATCTTTTGCATAATCCACCAAAAGATACGTGACTCCCGCAGCGGCGAGAATTGCGAATAAAAAGATCATTCTTGACATTGGTATTTCCTTCAAGTTGCCCACGAACATTTACACTAAGTTAAATTTTTATATAGAGCTCATGCTGTATTTATACAATAAAAATCTCTTGCCTACTTTAAATTCCCCGCTTAAGCCTACGGGCTGCTGGTTTTTTAATAGCCTGCAATTAAGCACACCTTAAAGCTTAAGCCAGTGGCCTTAAAAGCTCGTATTGCAAAGTTAAAGGAGCTTGATCCGTTTCATCCCTCGGTCCAAAAAATTGGATGGCCCCCGGGTCACAATACAGGTCTTCCACCCTCCACTTCTCTCTTTCCTGAGAAAAAATAGAAAACGGTTTTCCCTTTAAGTCGACAAGAGCTTTTTGAATAACGGGTTTCACCTCTCCCTCTCTTTCTTCCATCGCCAACATTTTAGTGAGTGGCGTTCCCCCGATCCCCCATTGTTCAACAGGTAGGATTAAGTCTGTCACACAACTCATATACCCCGTTAATTTGGAATTAACGAGTAAGGCAGCGACATGACCCAGCGCATAGCAGTATTGGCTATCAAAGTTGGAAGGCAGACATGAGCGCCCTTCATATCCATAAAAAAGAGGTTGGGCATTGAAGCTTCCTGAATAAGAGCCCCTTTTTTTTCTTTCAGCTAAGGCTTGAGCGACAAGCGTAATTAACAATCTTTCGGTTTCAATTTTAGCAACTTGCACATTTCCGTGGGGATCCCGCTCTCCTAATAATTGCAATTGGATATCTTGGGGTAAGAGGGAAAAACACGCTTGCGAAGGAGTGCTCAACTTCGGGAGAATGTATTCGATTTTATCGCTTGCTTTTGGGCGAGCTTCCATTTCTTTTAGATGGGGTAAAGAACTTGCTAAAAGCTTATTTAATTCTTGAATGAGGGTTTTGATTTCGGGAATAAACTCTATCAGCCCTTCGGGAATCAAAATCACCCCATAGTTTTTCTTTTTCTCAGCTCGCTGACAAATCAGATCTGCAATTTGGCAAACAATCTCCTTGAGAGTTTTGTGTTGAGCGGCTATTTCCTCCCCTATAAAGGCTAAATTTGGATGAGTTTTGAGCGCGCATTCAAGCGTAATGTGCGAGGCAGATCTCCCCATCAATTTAATAAAAAAATAGTATTTTTTAGCAGATAAGCAATCTGTAAGAAGACTTCCAATAGCTTGTGAAAATGTCTTGCAGGCTGTATCAAATCCAAACGATACTTCGATAGATTCATTTTTTAAGTCGCCGTCAATTGTTTTAGGCACGCCTACCACACATGTTTTACACCCTTTTACCAAGAAATATTCAGCTAAAAAAGCCGCGTTGGTATTGGAGTCATCCCCTCCCACGATCACCAGCCCATCTAAATGTAATCCTTGGACAGTTTTCAGGACCGCTTGAAATTGATCGGGAGTTTCAATTTTTGTACGGCCAGAACCTATAAGATCAAACCCTCCCAAATTTCTATAATGATCGATAAGGTCGGCAGTTATTTCGATAAACTGATTTTGGATAATTCCACCTGGGCCATTTAAAAAGCCATAAACAGTGCTGGCTGGATTTAATTTTTTTAAGGCGTCGAACAGACCACTCACGACATTATGCCCGCCAGAAGCTTGCCCGCCTGAAAATACCACTCCTACTTTTAGAGGCTTATGTGTTTTATTTTCCCCTACCACAAATCGCAAAGGTTTTTGATCGATCGTTTTTGGAAAACGTTGAATAATAGGAGAAGCAAGCTGCGGCGCTTTCTGATTAGGTTCGAAAAGAGGAACGAGACAACTTAATGGCTGCAAAATTTCTGGTAATCTGGGCAAATAGGCTAAACGCTTCTTTTGCAATGAACTATGCATACGCATGAAAAATACCCCTTATAAAGTCCTTTTAAACCATGTTAGCGTTTCCTCAATGGCTAAACGCTGCTCTTCTGTATGGGAAAAATCGTGATCGCTATTTGGCAGCTCCACAAATTTAGATTCAGCTTCGCTATTTTCGCGATGTTGCCGGTATCTTTGCGCCTGAGCATTGGTGATAATGAGATCTTTTTTTCCTTGAATATGCAGTAAAGGCACTTGGCGAAGATTAACAAGCTCAGGCTCCAGGCGCAGTTGAAATAGCTGCTCATAAAAAGCATAGCTAGCTTTTTTTCCATTGACCTTCATGAGTTCTTCTTTTTGAAGGGGATCTGAAATAGTTTGCAGCAATTTCCATTTTTCTTTCCACTCTTCGGCACTAAACAAGGGAGCCCATAAACAGATCGTTTTAAACGCATGGGTATGGCTAGCCAATAAAACCGCCAAAGCTCCTCCTAAAGATCTTCCGAGCAATCCTAAACGAGCAGGATGGATTAACGGGTCTTTTTGTAAAAACTTTAAACCCGCCTTTGCATCGCTTAGTAAATTTTCAAAGTTGACTTCTTCAAAATTTCCTTCACTATCTCCACATCCCCTAAAATCAAGGCGAAGAGTGGCAATGCCTTCTTTTGCTAAAAGTTGCGCCAGGCTAACATAGAGATGGTGGCGGCCAAGCTTATTCCCTCCAAATCCGTGGCAAATGAGAACCCCCGGATAGGGTGGAGAGACTAAAGGGCGGTGTAAAATGCCAAATAACTTATTCTCCTCATTTGATAAAACCACAGCTTCGCGTGTTTCAGTTTTCTTCATAGAATCCCGTAACGTATGGATGTTGATAAATCTGTTTTAGCATTCCTCAAGGTTTACAGCAAGAATACTTACGCCTCTTATTTTTTAGTTGCCAAAAAGAGCTCCTATGCCTTAATGCATGTAAATTTAATCAAGATCCTAAGGATATCCATGCATGCAAACCCCGCGATCGATCAGGCAAGCTATATTTTTGCCGGAATTATGCTAATAGTAAGTTTTTATTTATTTTACAACGACACACAGCTTTTTTGGAAAAGTCTCTTTGCTGCTTTACTGGCAGCTTCCCTATTTTGGGTTAGCTATGTACTTGTACGCTGGCTCTTTTTGGCTTTAAAAAGATAAAGGAAATGAGAGATGAAAAGCTATTTTTCCTTAAAATGGAGTACATACGCAAAATTTTTTTTCTGCCTCTTTTGCTTGCTAGATAGCCTATTATTTTCTGTTTCTGAAACAGGCCTACAATTAAAAAAAGCATTTAAGCAATTGTGTGCAGAACCTAAGCTCACTCCGGAAGAAAAAACATTTTTTTTAGCAAAAAAGGCAGCTGAGCTCGATTGCCCTTTTGAACGGATCCCCACGCATGATTCTACAGTTTTTCAATATTTTTATGAGGGTGATTGGAAACTTTTAGATACCTGGCATAACACTTGCTATTTGCAGCTAGATAATCACTCCTTGGCCTCTTTCGAAGAGATTGCAGACGATCCTTTTCTGGTATTGAGAACAAAGATGGGCGGCCCTTCTGCAAATTTTAGTCTTTCTGATTCCTGGAATAATTTAGCTCATTTCAAAATTATCGAGCACCATGATTGGCCCTCTATGCCTGAAGGGTGGGAAAACGTGAATTTGACGCTTGATAATGGCGTAGAAGAGGGCCTTAATACTTCTCCAGTTGAAGTCTTAGGCTTTGATAAGTTTTTTACGCTTTCGACAAATAGATGTGAGGCTATTTGGTGGCAAATAACGTCTGATAAAAATTTCGACTTTTTAATCCCTAACTTAAATCAAATTCAGATTTCCAATGAAAGCATTGAACTTGATCCCCTTTGTCAAACATTTTTAAATCCTGAGCAAGAGTATTTTATTCGGATAAAAGGCCTTCAAAATGGCATGTGGAGTAATTGGACAAACCCTTTTAAATTTCACGTCACCAAACCTTTGCAAGTCAAGGACGTCGAATTTTCCAAAAAGGATAAAGAGTGCTATGAATTGAGCTGGCAAGCTGAGGAAGATTCTTCGACCCACTATTGGATTTTTGGATCCAATGCGTTAGATTTTGTGCCCCCCATTTACGCCTCTGCAGAGCAAAATATCGATTACGCCCTTTTTATCTCCCAAGAAAACCACATCCAAATTGATCCTCAGTACGCATTTTACCGCGTTATCGCCGAAAGAGATGGAATTTACGCGGTGCCTTCAGAGATCATCCGCATTTACGATGAACACCTGCGCCATCCGCGAACTTTGCTGCAAATTGACAAACATAGCGGAATAGCGGATCGAAAAATACTCGCTGCGCATGGAGAAACCGATCATTCGCGCCCAAAAAATCCAAAACCTGCTCATATTTCTGATCATGTGTGGCAAGCTGTCTTTCCCTATCTGCTTCCCGAAAATCACCCGTTAAAAGGGCCATTAGATCGCATTTTTTCAAAATCTCGGGCCTTATCGAATGTCAGATCTTTAAAACAAGCGGGCTTTTACTGGACCAAAAAAGGAAGCTACAGCGCCATCTACCCCACTAGGCATAAAAAAATAAAAGGGTACTTTATCAAGATTATGACGGATGAGCAAGAAAACGAAGATTGGAAGAATTGGATAAGCCGCATCTACGGAGCTCAAGCAACCCAAAAAGCTATTGACGAATTAGGCTATCAATCTCTTTTAAAGGTCCCCAAAAAATACATCTATGTCCTTCCGCATTATCCTTCACCTACCTCTTCCTGCAAGAAAAGAAAAAATTTCATCCTTCTTTCCGAAGACATGGGAATTGTGGAGAGAGGAAAAAACAAAAAAATGTTTCGCAAAAAAATCACCAAAGCTCATTTGAATGCCATTTATAATGTGGTGACGAAAGTGGGATTAAAAGATTCTCTGTATTATAACAACATCCCTTGGGCTAAAGATGGACGTTTAGCTTTTGTTGACACGGAACATCACCATGCTTGGCCTGTGCTATACAACCGCTTTTTTAAGCTGTTATCACCAGAGATGCTCAGCCACTGGAAGGCTTTGATTCAACATAAAGGACCAAATTTTTGAGAGTTTAAGCAGCAGACAAACCGAACGTTTGCTAAAAATGAGGGCGAGAAGCACTGGAACGATAAAAGCCCTCCCTCCTTTTAATAAGCCCTTGTCTGCAAGGAATAGCTCCATTTCTTAAACCCTTATTAAACTTTAAATATGAACGATAAAGAGGCTAAGTCCTAATTGCTTTTGAGCTAAATCGAGTTATTGTTAGTTTTATAAAGCTTTTGAAGAATAATATCATGAAGAGAGGCATACGGTTGTTGTTCTTTAATTTTTGCATGTTAAAAAATTTTTAATTTCTTTCGTTTCTCCACTCAGATATCCTTGCATAAAGGCAATGGGAACCCTTTTATTTTAGCAACTCTCTTATTTTCTCCGTTTTCGAAGGAAAATTGCACATTTAAAACACTTTTCCGCCTGCTCACGCGTACTCTGAGTAAATAGGGTACGCCCTCGCGCAAAAAAATACCTCCTTGCCTGCTCTCAATTTTTCCCTTTTTCATAACTCTTAATAAATAAATTAAAATTTATAATTTTAGCACATTTACTTTATAAAGTTATTATTATAAAATAAAATTTATAAGGTTTATTTAATTATTTAGTATCGAGGTATTCTATGGGAACTGCCGACAATAATGGAATTTATCCTAGTTTAGTTAAAAAGTTTGAATTACCTCCTAGTGAGGCTAAACAACCGGCAGCAGAACATGCAAGAGAGTCTATAAGTTTGGGCCGCAAATTTAAGGAAATTCTAGAAAGCAGCGTCTTATCTAGCTTAGTAAGTAAAACAACACAATCTTTCAAACGCCTCTCTTCTTTATCTTCGCAACGCACAGGAAACCAGTCACTTAGGACTGAAAGCCCCCTATCTGCTCCGCCTAATCAAGCAACAAAATCACCAAAATCTCTTCCCCCTCTCCCTAATCAGGTAGCAAACCAGGGACAAATTGCTAGACCACAGTCTTCTCCGCCCAAGAAGCCTCTCCCTCCTCTCCCTAATCAGGTAGCAAACCAGGGGCAAATTGCTAGACCGCAGTCTTCTCCGCCCAAGAAGCCTCTCCCTCCTCTCCCTAATCAGGTAGCAAACCAGGGGCAAATTGCTAGACCGCAGTCTTCTCCGCCCAAGAAGCCTCTCCCTCCTCTCCCTAATCAGGTAGCAAACCAGGGGCAAATTGCTAGACCGCAGTCTTCTCCGCCCAAGAAGCCTCTCCCTCCCCTCCCTAATCAGGTAGCAAACCAAGTATCTGAAAATCGCTCATTTATGCTTATGAAGTCAACGACCACTGTCGTTAACCAACCTCTCAGTCAATCAGCACCCGATATTTCAACTCGACGTAGGCTACCGCCCGCAAAACCTTTGCCACCCATTCCTAAAATTACCCAAATTCTTGAAAGAAGCTCAGTAGGAGCTCTTATTTCTAATCACTCTAAAGAAGCTAGCAATGAAAGAGAGAAAGTACAAGAATCGCACAGTATGAAGCTTGAAAGTATTGCACCAAAAAAAGAATCAGTAAAATTCATACCTGCTCAATTAACTCCTCAAAGTGAAATTGATGCTGTTTCGCCAAAATCAGTAGCTAAATTATCCGAATTAATCAAACGACAACCTTTAGATAAAAAACTCGTAAAAGAGTTTGCTGAGGTATTGCATCGTGAAACGGATGCTCATTATAAAAATCTTGATATAGAAGAATTAACAACTACAAAAATTGAAAAGGTTTCCTCTTTTCAAACAATTGTTAAATATGCAGAGGAAATATCTTATTCTATTGGTAACCAAATTCTTGAAGAAAAAGACGTCAATAAAAGAGCTGCTATTTTTTCTTTCTACGCTGAAGTGGGAAAAACTGCTGCTGAACTAGGAGATTTTTGTGTAGCCCTAGCAATTGCTTCAATCTTTACTAGCACCCCCGTCGAGAGATTGAACCAGACAATAAATGTAATGCCACAAGAATCTAAGGAGGCATATGAACTTCTAAAAAAATTAATTAACCCCTCGGGCAATTTTAATAATTTGCGCTTAGCAGAGAGCGAATTTAAGGAAAGGACGGGGCAGGAACCTTTGCCAGCTCCCACAAACTTAAGCAAGGGTTTTACTGCGTTAGGAGAAAGTGGAGGAAACAATAGTCAAGTTATTGATAAGCTCCTCAGCCCTTTAATCGCTATAAAACAAGCTGAATCAACTCCTCCACCCCCTCAAAGTGCCACTATTCTAAACAGGCTTTCATTTAAAGAATCGAAGGAACTAAATAATTTTATTAAAGAAAATAACAAAAAACTTAAAGCTTTGGCTAAAAAATTTGGAACGGAAAGCGCTAAAGTTAAGCCCTATAACGAGCATATTAGCGAATACCTTTATTCCCTTTCGTTAAAAAGAGAACCTCGAAAACGATAGCTATATCAAAATAGAATGGCCTCTAGCTCAATTTTTTGGAGGCCCTCTTTTGAAGCCAAGTAAATTTCATGGGGTTGTATTGACGAACATAGTTTATTCATTCCCTCCTGATAGAGGGTGATAAAATCGATTGTATGTAAAGAGGCCAGCATTTGAATAAAAGCTGGAGAGGGGCGCTCATCTAAAACATTCACTAGTACCTTCCAATTTTCTCTATGGCGTAACCCTTGAATAGCCTCAAAGAGAGCGGGACTAAATCCATCCTTACTCGACAAGCCTATGATTGCAAGGGATTTGCCCCGCAAAACTTCTTGCAGCGCAAAAAAATGGTATTCATTAAACACTTTATTATCCACATCCAACTCTAATAAGCGATGAGCTAGATCGCATAGGGTTACTCGGGCACAACCAAAGCGCTCAATGGCAATTCCTGCCGCCACGTTGGATAGCTGCGCTGCCTCATCTAGCGGTAAGCCAGAAGCTACCGAACATGCCAGAATTGCCAATACCGTATCTCCTGCTCCTGTCACATCTTTAACTTCACGAACAGCCACGGGAAAATCTTCCCGCTTTCCTGTGGGATAAAATAAAGAAATCCCACATTCAGAGCGTGTGATCATTAAAACTTCAGCCTGAGTTAATTTGAGAACCCTTTTTGCCACCTCATCTAAAGAAGAACCAAAAGGAAGATTAACAGCTTCATAGGCTTCTTTAAGGTTAGGCTTAAGGATGGTAGAGCCTTGATACTTAGCAAAATCGATCCCCTTAGGATCTGTAATTACAGGAATCCCCCGTGTTTTTGCTTCAGTCATTAAGACGCTTAGCAGTGTAGGAGACAAAAAACCTTTGCCGTAATCGGAAACAGCCACGACTTTGACATCTTTTAAAAAAGAGGAGAGCTTTTCAATGATTTGTTGTTCTAGCATTTCGGGAATGGGCAAAAGGCTTTCGCGATCGATTCGCACAATTTGTTGGTTTTCTGCAACCACGCGGTTTTTAACAGGCGTGGAATAACCCGCTTGGACGAACAAGCCTTCTGTAGAAATCCCTTCGCTTTGAAGCGTTTGAATGAGCAATTCTCCCGCTAAGTCTTCCCCCATACGCCCTACGGCCATGACGTTTGATCCCAGCGACAGTAAATTTAAAGCCACATTTCCAGCGCCTCCAGGGCGATGTTCTTCCCTTTCGACTTGTATCACCGCCACAGGAGCTTCGGGAGAAATACGACGAGCTTTTCCCACGGTGTAAGTGTCTAGCAGAAAATCTCCAATGACTAAGACTTTTTGATTAGAAAGTTGGCTAATAGAACCTGTTAACCTCACCATCTTTTCTCCGGACGTAAATAATTTTGGACATAATCTATCACGGCTTTTTCAAGTGGCTGACACTCTGCTATGCTTCCCAAAGCCTGGCGCGTTTTGGTCATATCTGCGCAGGTATAATTTTGATACTTCCCCTTTAAATCAGCAGGCATATCGATATACTCGATATTTTCTGGAAGATTTAAAGCTTTAAAAATTGCTCTAGCTAAATCATTCCAGGTTTCAGCTTTTCCCGTGCCGATATTAAAGATTCCTGCGGCCTCGTTTTCCAAAAAGGCACAAGTCATGCGCGCTACATCTTTCACGTAGACAAAATCGCGCTGTTGCCCCCCATCTGCAAACTGAGGATCGTTCGACTTAAATAACCGGATTTTCCCTTCTTTTACAGCCGTAGGGACCACATGCATAATCGTCGAAGCCATGCGCCCTTTATGCCATTCATTGGGTCCAAACACGTTAAAATATTTCAAGCCCACGATTTTATCAAGAATCCCTTTTTGAGCAGCCCAAAGATCAAAAAGGTGCTTAGAATAACCGTACATATTGAGTGGGGCTAATTTTTGCAACTCGTGATGGCTATCTCGAAAGCCTTCTGCTCCGTCCCCATAGGTCGCCGCAGAAGAAGCATAGATAAATCGATGGTTATGCTGGAGGGCATATTCGGCTAAATTCACGGTAAAGCGATAATTATTTTCTAAAAGGTAACTGGCATCTTTTTCGACAGTACTGCTGCAGGCCCCTAGATGAATAAAAGCCCGAATGAGGTGTTCTTTTCCTTTAAGCCAATCAAAAAGTTGATGTTTGGGGATAATATCGATAAATTGCTTGCCGACCAGGTTTTTCCACTTCTCGCTCGTTCCAAGCTCGTCCACCACGGCAAGATTGCGCAGCCCCTTGTCATTTAAATGGCGTAGCACGCATGAGCCAATAAACCCCGCTCCCCCAGTGACTACAACCAGCTGATCATCATATATTTGCATGCTTTTCCTTAGAAATAAGTCGCCCGCTTTTGCTCGAAAAATTAGGATTGTAACAAAAAGCTTAATTGATCCAAATTGTTTGTTTTTATACTGCCAGAAAAAAAAGAGAGCTGATTTTATAGGGTCTGATAAACTTGCCTAGGCACCCATTAGCTTTTAGTTGAAAAATATTTCAAAAATATTTGCTTTCGCAATTGAATCCTTGCTAAAGCGAGAAGCTATTCCGCTTTAGCCATAAAAATTTGCTTAGTCTTTTTCTTTTCCTTTGACGGGGTCGCTCAAGGACAAGCGTTGATTGATAGCCAAACTAATTTTTTGCTCAACTTTTTTTAAATGTTGATTCATCGCAATTTTTAGTAACTTTGTATAAAGGTGAAAAGGGATGGCATCCCAATTAACCTTTTTTTGATCGGAGGTTTCTTCCGTTAAATTTTCCAAACGCTCTGCTGCTATTAAGCATGGAATAAAAAAGTCTTCTACCGCATATAGCTCGCTAGCTACGATTAAGTGTTCCACTGATTCTGCCTGCAGGTGCGGACGTTTCTTTAAAAACTCATTGATTAAATCCACGGAATAATTAAATAAGTCGCTTATTCCATATTCATGAGACATTGCTAAAAGCTCGAGACGCCCTTCTAAATCTTTAAAGGGAAGATCTGTTTGGCCTTCATAAATGAATTGAACTAAACCTTTAACACCAGCTGCGGAATAAGGGACTTCAATGACTTTGCTTGAAGCCTCTTTAAAATCTCCTTTAAGCATATTTTTAAAGTAATCGCACTTAAGCTTTAAAAGAAGCGAATGAGCTGGAATTTTTTCCCCATGAGCGCTGACAAACACCACATCTGTTTCTGTCGCCGTTTTAGCAAAAGCTAAAAGAGATTTACTGCATCCAGCTGGATCGTATTGGTAATGTTTTTTAATGGCTTTTGTATCTTCAAAGAGATAAGGATTTTGAGGCGTCCACCAGAAGCGTATTTGTGCGCTTCGTTGTGTTGGCCCGCTTCCCTGTATTTTCAAAAATTCTGGACCCCAGGCATGCACGCTACTGCTAGCTGAGAAGTGCACGAGTTGTAGTGAAAAGCCTATCTCATATTTTCTATTCAAGAGCTCTCCCACCATGTAAGCCCCCTCTTCATCTAAGTTGTATGATTCCTCGCAGAGGAACTTCAGCTTCTGCTTTTTTATCGAGATGAAACATTCCTGGCATGCTTTATCTACTCTTTGCACAACCAAGGGCACAAAATCTTGATACTTTGAAGCATAAGTAGGCTTAATACGCCTTTTTACATACGTATCAATTGAAGAAAGATCCTGTGAAGTGACAAACTCTAGATTACTAGGTAACATTATTCCTCCTGTTAATTAATATGGTTAAAACCATTAAGTTAGCTTATTAAAATTTATAAAGTAAATCACTAAAAACCCTGGAATTCTAAACCTGCAATTGCCTGCTGTAAGCGCAAATAATATGCCTGCTCACCTAGCTATCTTTTACTAATCACTAAGCTGCAGCTTAGGCTTTTAGCCTATTTTTCAGACTTTAGGTGAAAAAGCATTTAAGCTAAGATTTTCTAGGACCCATTCAATGGTCTGATAATCTCTTTAAGCTATTCATCTGTATAAATAATCAGAGCTAATGGCAAAAAACTTTCCCTTAATCCCTTAGCTAAATAAATTAAATCGGGCTAGGTATGCGCTTTTTGGCAAGCAAACCACTCCCCTGTTCTTCCAAAACTAGTCATCACTTCATCATGGGCCAATAACGTCTGATAATCCTTTACTAAGTTTTGCAATTTTTGCAAAAACTGAGGGCGGCACATCCGCATTCCTCCCGCTCCTTGAGCCAGACACAGCTTTTACCGCCTTTGCTTTTTTCTTCGAGCCATTCATCTTCTAAACGAATAGCGGGATAAGGAGCAAAATGCACTTTGAAAAGTAAATCTTAAAACGGCGCAGTAAAGAGTAGCGTTTAATATCCCTTTGCCACCTGCTCAGCAGGCTCAGGCATAAACACACGAAAATGATATACTCTAGCTGTAAAGCTTGGGCATAAATGGCTTCTGCTATGTAGGGATGAGGTGTCCGTGAAGATTTATTCACCAGCTAAAAATACAATTTTCTGGGATTAAAAAGGCCCCTTCCTCTTTTACAATTTTCAAAGGGGCAAAGTCTGTTTCATTTGAGTAAATGGGTGCCAAATACATGAATTATGCCTAGTCACCTTTAGCAAAAAGTATGGAATGCGCACCGTAAATTTTCAGGGGGATTGATTCAAGCGGCTCTATTATCGCCTGGGCATTCATCCTATTTTTGGGGCCATTCATCACTACGCCTAAAAAGAGGAACCCCTGCGCTTCGCAAACACTCGACGGTTATCAGGGGGTGATTAATCGTTCCCAAAGAAGTAGAAGCCCTAATTCATACAGGGATTTGCAGGAAAGGGAGCAAATCCAAAAAGGTTTGGCGTGAATTGAGAGGAACTAGGATTCCTCTGCCCCTTCTAGGATGAGAGGTGGTAGGGAAGTAGGGGGAATTTTAATCCCATTCAGATCAATTTCCAGGCCTTTAAGCTGCTTTTAATCCATTAAGTTAAAATGGCTTTTGCCAACATCTGTTCCGGTTCCTGTCACAAAAAATTGAGAAGGAAATAGGTTAGGTACGGGTTATCCTACTTTAGCCACAACTCATTCTGCCAGCGGGATTAACTCCTGTTTCATTAGATAGGAATTGATTTCTTGGATGATTTCTTGGATGTCATGGGGAAGTTTAAGATCTCGGGATATTTTTCCCAAATTTTTTAAATGGGCTGCCCACAATTTTTTAAGTGACTCAAGGCCTACTTCGTCAAAGTCTATAAGTTCAAGCTTTGTCTCTCGATGCTCAAATGTGCTTTTTAGGGAGGCACCCAAAGCCAAGGGCTGTATCACGTGAGATTGCCGAATTAACAAATAGAGATCATGGTAGTCTTTCATGCGGCTATTGATCGCCCCTTTGGAAATCACAGTTTCCAATTTTTCGGCAAAAATGGTTTCCAGCGGATAGACCAATAAGGAGATCTCTCTTTCAAATAGAGGCTTTCCTCTATATTCAAAAAGGGAAAACTCGCGGCTAGTGGGTTGCACGATATCCCCTATTCCCACGTCGATATGAATGTGATCTTTCATGCGTCCAAATTCAGCTTTCAAGCTCACCCGATAACCCGGATATTCCATATGGGGTTGCTCTAGGAGGGCTAAATCCTTATAGGAAAAAGAAAATCCATCATCGGAGATGGTCGCTAAAATTTCTTGGATTGCCTCTCGGATTTCTTCTTCCTCAGCATGCATGTGGGTAAGTAAGAAATCGAGATCGGTCGTTTCGCGGCCGATTTCAATCATGTAGGCAAGCAGAAAACCCCCTTTAAAAACAAACTTACGGGTATGCTTAGAGCGAGCTAAGCGCGCTAAAAAGCGCTCTAAAAGTAGCTTTTTCCAACATTCGTTAAAATGAATTCCTCTTTCTTTGGCAATTGCTTGCAGCCGGTCTTTAAGCGCTTGTTCATTCATGTGGCGGCCGTAATAAGGTAAGGACCGATAGGGAATCTGAGTTTTCTTGCATAACTTTGCAGTTTTTTTAAGTCGAGGCGTTCGCCCCCTTTTTTGGCCAGGGCCATTTTCAGAGCCTTGATCGCAGTTTCCCTAGCGAGAAGCCTAAAAGAATCGATGATGGTGCGCTCACGATCAAATAAGGGGGCTCGAATGTCTCCTATCTTTGCCTCCGTTTTGCCAAGCTCTAGATTGCGCAATCGCACAATCTTGACATCCTCACCTCTTTTAATCGAAGTGCTGTGAGATACGGCAATCCAGTGCTGGCGAGGGATTTCTTCAGTCAAATGGTAAATGGCTAAAGCTGAAATCAAACAAATGACTCCTCCAGGGATAGAATTCACAGCTTCAATCAGATCCTCCCATTGAAAATTTTCCAAATTTCCTTGGTAATCAGCTCCCTGATAAATACCTCTTCTTAACCTTTTAACCTCTCCCTTTTTAATATAATAAGCCAGCCTTGCAGAAGAGACTCCATATTTTTTGGCTTCTTGGGCCGTGAAAGAAGGTTTAGATAGAAGGGGCTGAAGGGCAGTAAGGCAAGACGATTTTTTCATGTTTAGTCTCCTGCTCTTAATTTAACAGAAACACCCAATAACTACAATTGGGTTTTTCTATTAAAATTTTAAAGCTGCTTCCCCTTAAACTAGAGGCTTTTGTTCGCCCTGCTTTCAAGAAAAATTCAAAGTGGGCGCCGATCCCCTTTTTATCTGCCCTTTCTAACTTGGGAATTTTGAATGCCCGCATTACTCGCTCTCTCATACTCCTACTTACTTGGCTTTCGGGTAATAGCCTAGAATTATAGCTCTTCACCTTGCTAAGGGACATTTAGCACATCTTTGATAGAGAATATGCCTTCCTGCTAGGCTATCCGTGTTTGCCCTACGCACCTGCCTGACGATCCATTTTAGATCGATCGTTAGCAAACAGATAGTTAAAAAAAGCTTACCCTTCTCTTTGCACGCTTAAGATGGGGCCCTCTCAAATAGATTGAGTGAGGTGTCGCCTTAGTGCGCCAACTATCTCTTTTAGCAAGGCAATTTTTTCACGAAAAAACTCCCCTATGCTATTGCGTAGCTTAGATGGTTTAGCGGGAGTAATTAAAAGGATGCGGCGGCATTTATGATATTGCTCTAGATTAGAAATACTTTTTGCAACTTTGAATGCTTTCAATCGTTGCCCGCTACTTTTTAATTCTACAGAAAGATTAAAAAGAAGAGCGTCCTTAATCTTTTCATCAGATAGGAAACTTGCAATTTCGAGCGTCTTATCAAATAGACCCTTACTCATCACGAGTCTTGCGCCTTTTAGAATGCAATCTTCTAAGTCTCTAGAAACTTTAAACACCTCATTAAAGATCCAAGGGAATTCTAAGTTTTTGGCATGGGGTGCTAGCTCGCGTTCTAACCTGCTGCTAGGCTCATACCCCCGAAGGTGTATTACTCCTAAAAATTTGATTTTTTCGCAAAAAATTAAATCTCTTAGTTGGGAAAACGTAGTGGCTTTTGAAAAATCAAGATGATCCTTTATATTGACTAAATCTTTTACAACTTTTTGCCAAAAGTTGTCGTCAGGGTCAGGGGCTGGTGTGTTATTTTCTTCGTCCACAAGAGGAGGGAGAATTTGGCGATTGCAATAGGTAATGGCCGATTGAATAAAAGCACGGATAGCGAGCGTTGCTCGTCTTTTAGCCACCTCTACCGTGGCCTCATTCCATCTCCAGTTGACCTCCGAGCAGCTTTCATAATCTATCCATGCCAGTTTACTCAATATAAGATCGAGCAATTCTAGAGGAAGGGCATCCATTTCAGGAAATAACTTTAAAGATTTAATTTTATCAATTATCCTGTCAAGAGCCTGTTCCTTTCCTTTTACCAGTGTTTGACATTTAGCTTTAAGTTTTTCAATTACGTCGATTAACGCAACTTGATCTTTGGTCTGTAAATACTTTTGATGTTCTTCTGCAAATTTAGCGACTGATTGAGCGACTCGTGCAGGAGAGGTCTGTGCAATATGGATGGTAGGGATAAGGGAGACAACCCACTTTAACCAGCTAACCAAAGTGGAATCTTGCTTAAGAGATCCTTCTAATTTTGTATTGAGATAGAGATGCTCGGTATTGCTAATTTCTTTTATTTTTTTTAATTGAGATTCGAAACTTTGCTGGGGATTGTTAACTTGAAAGGACATGCGTGTCTCCTTTTCTATGGAAAAAACCATAGATTTTGACCATTTTACACAATTTCAAGTAAATTGGGAAGAATAGCGAAAAGATTAGAAGGCTTCAAATCTTCTCATGCCTTTACTCTCCGCATCTTTGAAGCTTATCCGTGAAGAATACCTGGCAGCCGCTTAAAGGTAGAGAACTAGCTACACCTAGTCCTAAGGCTTGGCAAGGTTTGCCATAGCTTTATGGTTATACTCCAAACAATTGGACAATTCTTTTCAAGGAATACAAAAATACCCATTTAGCCCTAAGAAAGCACATCTCTTCTTAGGGTAGATTGCCTATTAACCGGCATGCAGGGCAGCAGCAAAAACGGGTGTTTTTTTTCAGGCCACTCTTTTCGGCATGCGATAAGTTGCTAATTTTTTTTTCGCAATTTCCCTTAAATTGAGGGAGAAGCGATAGCGCAATACTCCAAATTTTTCTTCCTCCCCTATTTTATGCATTCCTATTTTTTTTAAAATTTTCACTGAGGCAGGATTATCGGGCCTAGCGGTTGCTCTAATTTCTTCTAGAGGCTTGCCCCCTAAAGTATACCCTTCTTTAATAATTGCAGGAGCATATTCTTTTACCAGCGCAGTGACCGCTTCTGTTCCAAATCCCTGATCCCAATATTGCTTCCTGAAAAGGTATGCAAGCTCGGCTTGTCCTGCTGCCCCCCCGTAGCCGATTACGACATGGCCTATAAACTCATCTGTGTCCTTTTTAAAGACTGCTAAGCCACTAAAGGGATTATTTTGATGCCAGCGTTTTACCCACACCTCTTTGATACGCTTCTCTATATCTTGCCTGGTTTTAGTCTGCCCCGTAGCAAATTTGGCCATCACTTCCTTATCCCCAAATAAAGCAGCGAAGGAATTACAATCTTCTTCAGAAGGCTCCACTGATCTAATATGTAACCTCTCAGTCTCAATTGTAACAGCCAAGACGCCATGTTCATCTACAAAAAAGCTCACTTCGGAACTTCCCCGATAGGTATGGGTACTTGAATAGGTATACGTATTTGAATAGATAGGCGTACTTAATATGTCTATCGCTAAACTCATAAGGACCTCCAAAGTTAAATTTTAAATAGGAGCCAAAAAAAACTTAATCATTTCAAATTAATTAATTGTTATCGATAATATTGTCAAATTTAAAAAGAAAAAAATCTCAAAATAAATTTATTAATGGCCACCTGTCATTTAAAAAGTCTTTAAGAAAGTTTATTTGTATATAATTCCCTAAGCAATCTAGTACGGCCCGGGACTGTAACGTCAAAAAGGCTCTCTTGGCTTCGAAAAGATTCTAAAACCATAAGAATGTAGCCAAAAAACGGCACAATATTGGATTAGCAAAAGGTTTAAGGTAGGCTTGAATTTGTTAACGCTTAGGGATTAATCGCGCGAGAAAACGAATTTAATGCGAAATTATTAAAAATGTTTCTCAAAAAGATAAATCTTTTGGTTTCTGGTTCTCTTTCCGGTTTATTTCAACCTGTACCATTTTTTTTATAATGGTTTTAATTTCTTGAGTCATTTTATCTTCTAAAACGTTTAGAAAAAAGCCTGCCGTATTTCTCACATAAGCATTTAAAGGCATTTCATACATAGGGACTTTATATTTTTCCCTAAGTTTTTTTTCAAATTCTCGATAAGCATCTTTAGCCAATCGATGAGCAGCCAATGAAATTTCGAATGATAAATCACAGGGAAGTTCGCTAAATAACTTCTTAGCTATGTTTGCCACCTTAGTGGTCATGTAGTCTAGGGCTATTTCATTCTTTAAACCACTAGCTCCATTTGAAAAATCAAGATAAGCATCATATAAGTTAGATGGATGGTGTACCTGCATAAATATTATCTCCTTATTTTAGCCACAACCGTCTCTGTAGTTTCGTAATAAATAATGTTTCCTTTTTTAGTAAAAAACAATATTTCCTCTTTGATCATTATTATTAAGAAATTGAGGGAGTTTAACCTACTCGGATATTCTCATACGCCCCTGTTCTTGTAAAGTTTTTGTAGGATTGCTCAAGTTTTTTCAGCTGGCTTTTTGCATGCGCGACTAAACGAGAGAAAAGGCTTCAAAAAAATCTATTTTTGGATAATCTCAAAAGCAACCTTGTATGAAACTGTAACACCAATAGGGCTTTCTTGATTCCAAAGGCCCGAATGGCTTGTTGCAAGGCAGAAGGAGAAGGCTGTTTACTTGAGAAAGAGGTTGAAGCCCCAGTCTTTTGGAGATGGCGGAAAAAATGCAAGGCAGAAGGGTGAGTTAACGCCAATTTAACGCAAGCCAGCCTTCCGCTATATTTTAGGAGATAGATTTATTGAAAAAGGGCCTTATTTCTGTTAGGAATTTTGTTTTTCTCAGAACAACCCTAACAAAAAAAGGCCTAAAAATGGATGAGCTGGCGATTATCGAATTGTTTTGTCTGCTGGATGATTTCTGCCAAAGATTTCAAAAAATGTGCGCTCAAAAATGCATTCAGTACACTAAGCAAAAAATTCGGAAAAGAACTTTTAGAATCTCTCTTAGCGAAGTATTAACCATCCTGTTGTTATTTCATCGTTCTAATTACAGAACCTTTAAAAATTTTTATCTCAGTCACTTAAAAGTCACTTTAAAGCATTTGTTCCCAAAGCTTGTTGGATATTCGCGCTTTGTGCAACTAACTTCAGAAGCTTTTTTCCCGATGTTTTGTTTTACCCAAGAACGTCAAAGAAGATGTGAAGGCATCTTCTTTCTAGATTCCACCGTATTAACTAGATCTCTTGCATAGCTTATCATTTTGGATAAAATAGTAAAAATTTTAGGGAGATTTTTACTATGAAGTAAGAAAGGTTGAAAGAATTCAAGGACGAGGAATTTCATCGGTTAACAGGAGTGAAAAAGCAAACCTTTGAAAAGATGATAGGTATTTTAAATGAAGCTGAAGCAAAGAAGAAAGCTCGGGGCGGTAAACCGAACCATCTTGAGATTGGAGGATCGGCTACTGGTGGCCCTTGAATATATGCGAGAATATCCGCTTATTTCCATGTAGCAGCCTCTTATGGAGTTTCAGAAAGTGCCTGCTATTGCAACATTCGTTGGATTGAAGATACTCTCATTAAGCACGCTGATTTTGCTTTACCTGGTCGTAAAGAGCTCTTAAAGAGTGATATTGAGTAAGAGATAGTGCTTATGGATGCCAGAAACGCCTATCGAACGCCCCAAAAAAAATAAAGGCATTACTACTCCGGAAAAAGAAAAAGCATACCATAAAAAGTCAGGTGGTGATGAATAAAAAGAGTCAAAAAATTATCTGCACGGCCTTTTCTAATGGGAAAAATATGATTTTCGGCTGTTTAAGGAGTCCAAAATACGCATGCATCCAGGGATTAAAATGCTCACAGATACTGGCTATCAAGGGCTTCAAAAGATTCAAGCGCGTAGCGAATTGCCTATAAGAAGAAAACTGAAAAAAGCTCCCTTAAGCAAAGCAGACAAGAAAAACAACCAAAAATTGGCTAGTGAACGCGTGTTGAATGAGAATGTGATTGGCATGCTTAAGCGTTTCAAAATCATTGCTGATCGCTATCAAAATCGACGAAAAAGATTTTGCCTACGATTTAACTTGATCGCAGGAATCTATAATTGGGAGTTACAAAATTAAGGTTATGCAAGAGATTTAATAAATTTCAAGAAATTGGGAAACGCTCATCCACAACATTTGATAATATCTCCTTAGTTATGCAAGGAAAGGCGTATTAGTTGGCACAATCAAGATTTTTTAATTGAGTACTCTAACCTGCCAAAAAATAGAAAAAGATCCTATTCTAAATTTATTTTTACAAAAAAATGATAAGAAATAAGCCAAAGGATTTTTGCTTTGATCCTTTGGCTTTGATATTTTGTTACTTTTTTTCTTAATTCAGCATCGACTACATAGTATACAAAAAACTATGATAAGTTATTTTTCAAACTTTTGCAAAATAATCCCTTACCTAATTGAAATCAAACTTTTAAGAAAATATCCTTCAAGCGTTTTGGAATAAGGCTTCTCGGCCAGATAATACAGCAGCTCCTAACATTGCTCGGAATAAGGATTTTTTTAAATCTATGTCTAAATCGGTTGAAACTCTGGATAGTACTTGCTGCATTGGCATGTAGGGTCCCATATTAAATCGGGCCCTTATTCTTAACAATGGATGATACCGTGCCCCCGGCACAGAGGAACTTATATTCTTATCGAAGAACAACCAGCTTAGGAAATCAACGAGATCGCCTATAACAGAAAAATCAAGCTTTTTTTTCATAATGCCAATACGTTCGTCCCAATCTTTACCGCCGTAGATGTCTCTAATTTTTTGAATCTTATTTTGTATAGATGCTATGAAATCATCTGTCGACTCGAAAAAACTCTCCCCAGAATAAAATACATCGTCAATTACCTCTTGTTTTTCACTGATTTTTTCTAGGTCTTTTAGCTTCACTAGCGCATTGTATATTTGATCTAACTCATCACAGCAAAGATCAATCACTTCTCCGATCTTTTTCTGCTCTTCTTCTCTCAGTTTACTCCGTTTGACTAATGTGTAAATACCGTACGGTATCCCGACTGGAATAGTAAGGAGGACTGTTGCCCAAGGTGGTAATTTAAATTTCTCTTCTATTGAATCTATCGCTGATTGATGATCTTTCTGGAGATGAGCCCATCTCTCTTCCGCTTTTTGTGGATCTTCCGGAAGGGATCCCAATAAGCCCATCACGTAGTCTCGAAGCCGAACTGCTTTTTGATTGAGCTTTGCAACTGTTTTTTTAGGGACCTTGACTTCTACCTCTTTTAATACTTTGTTGATAAAAGAGATATTGAGGGTACTAATGATGGAGCTGATGTACTTTTTGATACAACTACCTAAAATTCCCTTGTCATAGTTGCGAACAAGACGAGGATCGATTTCTGGCAAGTGTAAAAACTGTCCGATTTCCGGATTCGACTGGGAAAAGGTGGTATTAATTAAGCTAGTCTCTAGCACACTTCGTACAAAAACTTTAAGATTTTCAAACTTTATGTTGTAATCTTTTAGATTTTCCATCTCTTGCTGCAGGTTGTCCTTAAACCGATCTTCTAATAGTCTTTCATCATCAGGATCTAAGCGTTGCTGAGAACACACATAGATCGGTCCCCTTTTCAAGTTCTCAGAAAAGGCTGCAAAGCATGAGGATAAATGACTCGTATCTTCTAGTTTATCAAATCGGATGATCTTTTCTAAGCCAATTTCCTTTAATAGTTCCTCTTCTTTCTTTTGGAGTCTATTGCGACTATCTGTTTTGGGGTCCGTGTCAGGCAATTCCATCTGTTGTCTTTGCTCTTTCTCTTGCTGCATCTTAGCAAGTTGTTGCTGCATTTTCTCTATCTTAGGTTGTAATTCCGGCATATCCAGAGCGGCAAGTGTTTCGATGGATGCACGAAGTGCAATCTCTTCTGGAGTGGGTTTTAATAACTTTTTCTTCTGTTTCTTCTCTATTGCTTGAATTTGAATAAAATCAGGATCTTTGGAGTATTTTGTGATTCCTAATAGACAGTCGCTGTTATTCTTGAGTAAACGCTCCAGACGAGACCTTAGTTGATTTACGGCTGCAAGCCTGCCTTCATTATTTGTGATCGCCTCGAGGACCAATACTTGAGGATTGTATTTTGTGATCAGCGCTTTTAGAGCACACTCCATCCCTAAAGAGATGAGAGACCCATTAGTATCGTCAAAACCGGGAAAATCAATGATGGCCCAATCTTGGACGATTTCAATGGTTGGGAGAAATGTACATGAGGCTGCTCCAGAAAATCCAATAATCTGTTGCCGATCACTTTGTGATTCGTAGTGGACACCTTTTAATATCATCGGGTCTCCTCTTAGGAAACATAACGTGGTCGACTTGCCGGCTCCTGAGTGGCCTAATAGGAATAAAATACGAGAGCGATCCGCAGGAATAGATTTTACGACTTTTTGAATGATTGCTTCTCGAGTTTCCAAGACGATATGGGATAAGAGAGAAAAGGGGATTTCTTCAATTTTAGATCGTCGTTCGTTACGACTGAAAAGAGCTCTCATTTGAAGGAGATGATCGTAGAGGTGAATGTAGCCGTTGTCGAGTAGTTCATCCAAATAAGCTGGATATGACAAAGGATCGCATTTTCTGAGCTCTTCTAAATCAGATTTTCTTTGTGCGATCACTCTCTTTAGCTGCTCGTAATCTTGAAGTTTCTTTTTCTTTCGTTGCAAGATTTTGTTCACTTTTTCAGTACGGTTGGGCCCTATCAAAAATTCCACATCTTCATCGAACTGATCTGGGGAAAAGCAATAGGGAAGCTCCTCGGCAATAGCTTGAAAGGAATCGGATCTAACGTTACGCTGTACGCTTTTAAAATACTGATCGATTTGCCACTCTGAATCTGAAAAGTGTTGTAAGTGGTAGAGTGAAATCAAATCCTGCGTGCTAATTGTTTTATTAGAAACAATCTTTTTAACTTTTCCTATAATTTTTTGGAGGGCATGGTGGCTATTCCGCTCAGGTATCTGTTCAATTTGCCTCTCTAAGAGATCTACAGCCTGATAAATTTGGTTGATCTCTTCCACATCGTGTCGACAAAGGAGCCCTTTTGCTAAAATCTTCTCAATGGCTTCCACTCCTTGTTCTATTATTCGAATAGGAGGGACAGATGTTCGCATTTGGCTGCAATAGCCATTATCGTGCATTCTTATATTATAGTGAGTCACCTTATTCATACTGATTTTCCTTTTGGGTTGAATTGATTAGCCGCCACACGCTTTGTCTTACTCTTTTCAAGTTGCAAGGTGATATAGCTTGGATGTTCATAGATTAATCCTTCGTCAATATGGTCTTTGCTAGCCTCGATTTGCCTGGATAGGCTTGCCTCAAATGCCGATACTTGAGACGGTAATAGAGACTGGCTTTCCATGTCTCCGTTTTTCCTGGCCTGTAAGATCCCATATATGCAAAACGCTTGCACCTGGTAATCCAACATTTGTCTAAACCAAAGTGTGACGGCAATTTTAATTTCAAAAGCACCCATCAATGATGTTTCTTGGAGCATTGTTTCGTAAGCTGAGAGTAGCTTCATGCCATCCGCATTAGGCTCAGAAAAAACACGCGATATTCTGATATGTGCTTTCCAAAGTTTCTTTTCTGCTTCATCAAGTTGACTTTCGGTCAGGGTAGCTTTATAGAGCTTATGCTGATGTCTAATATCTTGGATGCTGGCGATAGAATCTTTTATCTCTTGAAATAAGGAAGTCCATGAGAGTTGGGCATTAAACTTGTGCAGTTGTTCCAGGATTTTCACACTATTGTCATACGTTGCTTTAACGGTATCTGCTAGCTCATCTACTTTTGCATCCAGCTGCTCGCTTTGTTGTTGAATTTGATGATATGTAGCGATCCCTACTATACTCCAGGCCGATCCTGTTAGACGCTGAATTTGAGGAATGATGACTTTGTTGAAAACAGGGGGAGTTTTAATACCAAATAGAGCGATATGACTCGTGATAAAACCTTTTACAAAACCGTTGATATAATTTTCTGGCAAATAGCCCAACGCTGCTTCGCCTAAACCTTTATAGAGATAGTCCTTCCGCGTCTTAATCTCGATTTTATCACTTCCTTTATGTAAAAACAGCACTGTTCCTTCAATTGAGTAGAGGGGGGGAGGATTAAAAGGAGCTGCATAAGGGATGAGTTCATCGACACGACTCGGCACTGAGGAGTCAGGTTGAAGATAGGCAGCATATATTTCATCGACAGATTGTTGAGTAGCAGTGATGACTTTTTCTTTATTTTCTACATTTTTAGGCGAAAAAAAGTTGCCATCTCCATAGGCTCTCCATTGATCACCTCTTTGATTAACAACGTTTAATCCTTCATGGCCATCTTTTTCGTGTTGAGCTCCCGTTAGTATCCCAGCTAGTTTTTTTGCCATATCTTTTGAAAATTTTAGCTGAGATATGAGAAAAACCTCTAACTCTCCTCGCTGATTACGGATATGGCCTGAGGCAAACAAATCGGTTAAAAAATGACAGGCAAAGGCATCTAGTGCATAGGCTCGTTTGAATCCCTCTATGTCTTGCCTTTCACCCGCATCCCTTGCCTCTTTTAATGCAAGAGCGTGCCCGATACGATAAGCATCCCGGGCATTTGAGGAAAAGTGATCGCTATTATCGATTAACAGTTCATCGATGTCGTTTTTGATCTTTTTGATAGCGTTGTTTTTCTCGATCATTTGGTTACTATAACAATGATGGGGCAAGCTCGAGTGTGTGACGGCTGTGCACTCCTGATCGATTTCTAGCAGGATTTTTCGTATCTCATCATTGCTTGCTTGGGCAAGAGTATCGAAAGCTTTTATAAAACGTTCTGTTTTTTCTTCATCTGTTCCTCCCGGTAACGAAATTGCCTGACCGGCGACACCATAAAAGTCTCCAGCTAAAGCAACAATGTGTTGAAATCGAAGGGGAGTAACGCCTTTGATGAGAAGCGGTACATCCTTTGGTAATCCCTTTAGTTGAACGGCTTCCCCAATGGCAACATGCTCTGCCGATCCAAACCCACCTACGACCAAATGGTTCTTAGGGCACGTATCGACTTTGTAGTTCATGTTGGATAAGCTGATTTCTACAATGCCGGCTGTCTTTATAAGAGCTGCTTGCAGTTTAAGGTGTTCTTCAGCGCCAGGGATTAAATTCCGGAGTCTCGATTGGGCCTCTTGACGGCCAAGAATGGGGCTACCCTGAAAGATGTTTTCCGAATGAAGATTGGGAGTTGGTGCAACTTGATAACTCATAAGAGTTTTCTCCTTCTTGATAAGATTAATGGACGTAGGCTCAAAACTTTTATTTCAGTTTGTTCTTTCTGCAAGACTGCTTGCATCTTAAGTACGTTGCAATGTTGCTTTAAGCAAATAAATTTTGGTTCTTCGAAGATTTGCATAGTGAAAAAATAATTTAAAAAAACAATCCATTATTTTAATTATTTTCAGCCTTCAAAAATTTATTCACCACGCAATCTCCGAAGAACCTGAATTTTTAGAAATTTCAATATTTTTCTTCAATATTTATTTAGAAACACAAATTTAATATAACGTCAGTTCGATTTTTAACTAATTTGTTACCAGAAACTTAAGAACATTTTCTCTCAAATGCAAAGAAGGCTTCTTAAGGCGAAGGGTATAAGCAATAAGACCTGCTAATAAATTGACTATAAAATTAGCTGGACTTCTATGCCTGGTGTGCTCAATCTGCGAGATATTCTTAAGCTGATCTATAATCGTTTCAATAATCCCTCTTTTTCTCAGCAAAAGCTTATCCATTAAAGGCATAAGTTTATTTCGCATGTTTGTTTTTATCTTGGTGATAAGTTGCGCTTCTTTTTCCATCATTTTCTTAAATAATTCTGAGGAAAGGTAGGAGAAGAGAGTAGAGGAGTCGATCACTTGAAGCTCCCCCCCCCTCGTTAGGCCCAGATGTGCCCTATTAAGGCATTGGGCTCAAGATAATATCTTTCACACATTTCTGGCATTTAAAATAATTGGTGCGCTATCCTTGCTTGAGGGAGAGGGTATAGCTTAATGAATAGCTTAAATTTCTCCCATGTAAAGCTTTTGTGCTAGCTGCGCCTATTCAGCCATTTGAACGCGATCTTTGTTGCCTCGCGTAAAAATTTTCCTATTTGGCCTCAATTGTGTGAGATGCCATAATATTGGATATCTCCTCTCAATTTGGCTCTAAATTTTCCATATCTCTTTAAGGGGCATTTTATTTCTAGTTTGTTTAAACCCTTCTGTGACTTTGTTTATTTTCGCTTTCATGGTTTTCGATCTCGTATAAGGTTCTTAGCTCAACTCGCTTTATCTACGCCATCTACCCCAACAGCTTTGTTTTTGTCTAGTTGTTGGAAGCTTTCTAATGGTGAAATTGAATTAGAGGTCCCCAGAGACCGCAATTCAGAATTTGAGCCTATGGCAATAAAAAAGCGCCGGAGGAGTATAAGCTCATTTGATGATAAAATTATTTCCATGTATGCTAAGGGCATGACGGTAAGGGATATTCAATCTCATGTGCAAGAATTGTATAGAGCGGATATGTCTGCTGCCATGATATCCAATATTACAGAAAAAGTCATTGAAGTAGCAATTGAATGGCAGGCTAGACCTTTGCAGGCGGTTTATCCCATCGTATTTTTTGACGCCATTCACTATAAAGTGAAAGAAGGAGGCAAAGTTGTCTCAAAAGCGGCTTATATCTGCCTAGGAATAAACCTTGAAGGGAAAAAAGATATTTTAGGACTTGGGATTGGTGAATCAGAAGGCGCCCTTCACTAAAAGGGGTGTTTTACCTCCATAGTGTCTATCTCCTCCCAAAAGCTCTAGCCGCAACTTAAAACTTTTTAATGTCTTCTTTTCCTATAAGCTTCGCAAGCTTTTTTTTCTATTTGCTGATGGCACATTATTCTGAAAGCTGTAGCGCCCGCTCCGTATGTTTCCAAAAAATAATGGGGATTTTTGAATGGCAGTTGAATGAGTAGAAAGGCCTAAATCGTGATTCGAGCTAAAATTAACCTAGGCTGTCCCCTTAATAATAGATTAAGGCGCCTTCCGATCTTTCAAATTCTTTTAAAATCTGCGATGTCAGGAAAAGTCAGCCCATGTCATCGTTATTCTCATCGCGCTGACATTAGCTGAAGGATTTGTTGGCACAGGGCTTTCCCTTCTGAGAAGGTGACATATTGACTTGCTTTTGATAGCAGAACCCACTTTCCATTTTGTATTTCAGTGGATTGCAAAGCAATTTGCCCTGTTACTTCTGCTACAAAGTAGTAAACGCTTTTTCGGATTCTCTGCCCTGCTCGTTGAAATTCATAACGCTCTTCAAAAGACTGCGGAAAGAGAACTGTAGAAACTGATAATCCCGTTTCTTCAAAAAGCTCCCGTTTGGCTGCCTGAAGCTCAGTTTCTCCCGGATTGGGATGCCCTTTAGGAAAACTCCAATAACCTGCAGGCATTTGTATGAGAAAGACATACCACTCCCCCTTCTTTTGCTGCAGGGGAATTATGCCGTAACTTACATCATATTGGATTGAATCAACCATGGGCGTTCGAGTGATAAGGTCCAAAGACGAGAGTAGCGTTATGCCCTCCGAATCCGAACGAATTAGAAAGAGCAACTTTAATAGAGAGTTCTTCCGCTGTTTTGGGAACATAAAAGTCCAAGCCAGGCTCTGGATTTTCTAGATTGAGCGTGGGGTGAACTTTCCCTTCTGCGATAGCTTTCACAGTTACAATCGCTTCTACTCCCCCTGCTGCCCCTAGGCAATGTCCAATCAAAGACTTTGTCGCATTCATGACCACTTTTGAAGGATGGGGAAGGACTTGCTTCAAAGCATTCACTTCCGCCATGTCCCCTGCAGGAGTAGAAGTGGCATGGGCATTCACATAGTTGATATCCTCGGCTAACACTTCTGCATCTTTTAAGGCTTTCTTAATACATACGGCCACCCCTTTACCGTCAGCTCTAGGCTCTGTAATATGGTGGGCATCGCAGGAAGAGGATCCACCTAGATACTCCGCATAAATCGGAGCTCCTCGGGCTAAGGCATGTTCGAGGCTTTCTAAAACAAGGACACCTGCTCCTTCTCCTAAAACAAACCCATCGCGATCTTTATCCCACGGGCGAGAAGCTTTCGTGGGATCCTCGTTTCGCTCAGATAGAGCTTTGCAAGCGCAAAATCCCGCTATTCCTATAGGCAAAACGGTGGCTTCTGCTCCTCCACAAAGCATGAGATCTACTTCTCCGCTGCGAATATGAGAAGCTGCAGCGATGATAGAGTGGTTTCCTGTCGCACAGGCGGTGGAAATGGAATAGTTAGGTCCCATAAAGCCAAGCTCTTTAGCTAAAAGCCCTCCTCCCATATTGGTAATGATATAAGGGACAAAAAAGGGGGAGACTTTTTTGTAGCCTTTTTCAAAAAGGTTTTGGACCCCATCCACAAAAACTTCCATGCCGCCCATCCCAGAACCAATGATAATTCCGCAGCGCTCTTTATCTAATCTTTCCTGTTTTTCCCCACTTAGTCCCGCTAATTCTAAAGCCTTTTTACCGGCCACTATGGTATAGGCGATAAATTTATCGATGCGCCTTGCTTGTTTTTTATCAATGTATTCGCCCGGATCAAACTCTTTAATCTCCCCAGCAAAGCGTGTGGGGTATTCTTCACACGGAAAACCGGTAATGGGCGCAATGCCACTTTTACCCAGCAAGAGATTTTGATAAAAGAGATCAACTTCATGTCCTAAGCATGAAATAATCCCCATTCCAGTTACCACAATTCGTTTTTTATTCATCGTGCTTCACCTCTTCATCCGGATATTTTGCGACTAGCATCAATCACAAGGTCCACAATTTGTGCCTCAGAAAATAAGCTTTCCAAAGCATACTTTTCCCGAAGTTCAGGCACAAGTAAATGGATAAAAATATCCCCCAAATCGATAATCACCCAATCTCCGTCCTTCCCTTCAATATGCAAAGGAGTGATGCCTAAGGGTTTGACTGCCTCAAGAATAGCCGAAGCAATCGAAGAAACGTGACGATCGACAGTTCCTTCTGCAATCACCATATAATCTGTCAAAGTAGAGACGCCTCTCACGTCTAACGCTACAATATTGCTGCCTTTTTTATCGAATATAGCTTGTGCAATAACATTCAGAATCCTTTCATTCGAACCATTCATCTTGTTTTTTTTAGCCCCTAAGCTTGAGAAGGTTGTTAACTGATTTTTTAAATCCTCTCTTTGGAATGTTTCACATGTCAAAATAAACACCACGGAAAAGAAATGAGATCACTTAAAATACAGACTAATAAATATCTTTAGAGTATAGCCGATGTTTCTGTATATAATCTAGTACTTTTTCGGGAACCCAATGACCGCAGTAAAGGCCCTTAGCGATCCTGTGCCGAATTTCTGTACTGGAGATCTCCATAATAGAAGTAACAGTCATTCCCCTTAAAATAGCTTGGCTGATCGGATCCTCTCCCGCTTCCCATCGACAATTTTCTTGGCGACAACCAATCAAAGGTGGAGCTAATTGGACAATTTGCTCCGGTTCCTTCCATTTCAAAAAGGCTGCAAGCTGATCATCCCCCATTAACAAATGCAGTTGACGGGGAAGCGCTCTTTTGATTTCTTGTTCATATAAAAAACGCAAGGTATCGACCGTGTAAGAAGGCCCTTCTCTTTGAGTTTCTATATATAGCAATTTGAATTCTGGAACAGGAACGAGCGCGGTTGCAACCATTTCTAGCCGGTGGCGGCTATCAGCAGCAGCTTGCTTGTCTAGTTTGTGTGGACTGACTCTTGCCGGACAAAACCATACTTCTTTCAAAGCGTGCTTCTCTTTCAGCTGAATCGCCAGATTGAGGTGCCCAAAATGGATAGGATCGAAGGTTCCCCCATAAATCCCAATTTTATCTTTCATTCTCTAAACCGTAAACTAATTTTTAATTTTTAGATAAAAGCGCATGCTTGCCAAGGGCTAAAATCTTCCTACCCTCCCGAAGTTTTCTCACCCCGAAACCCCTTTTCGCTGCAAAACCCGGTTTAATTTTGAGAAGCAGATAAAATAAGGATAAGTAAAGGGCCCTAAATTCTTTCAGCTAACAAAAGCACCCCTTAGTTTAATACCGTCCAATTGTTTTGCAGGCATAAGCGGCGCAACTTTTTACTTGGATTGACCACCACGGCATTTCCCACAGTTTGGAGCAAAGGGAGATCTGCAATATGATCGGTATAAGCAGTAGAGTGGTGGAGGGGAATTCCTTTTTCCTTTAAAAATGAAGCCACATAGGTGGCTTTATCCTGCCCCCCTAAAACCGAGGCCACTCCTATAAGCTTGTCATTTTCTACTATATAGGAAGTCCCCTTCCAATAATCAACCTGGAACCGTTTAGCGAAATGTTTAACTAAAAAAGCGGGAGAGGTCGATAAAAGGATCGTATAATGATTCAATTGCTGGGCCTCCCCTAGCTTTGAAACCACAAGAGGGTTAATCATTTTTTCAAACTGGCTATCTAAAAATTCTTCTATCCAGGTTTCTAGCTCGGAAAAAGCGATAAATTGAAAATAAATCTTTAGGCAAAGCAGATGCAATCTGCGAAAAGAAACAACCCCTATTTTGTGCAATCCATAGCATGCAATTAGAAGACACATTTTATACCACGTGAGTTTCCCCGTTTGATATAAATAGATGCCTAGCTTTAGGCTACTATTTTGCAACAGAAGGGTGTGATCGAGATCAAAAACAGTGAGATGAGTAGGCGTTTTTAGCATAAAAGGGATGATCCATCCACTTGGCAAATCTTTGAAATTGATAATGCCCGTGCTAGGCCCCTCAGAAGATTAGGCGAAGCTGAGGGGCAGTTAGAAAAAGATTATATCTTTTTCTTTAATTCGACAATCTTTCCTTCAATCTCTGCAATTCCTGCATTGATTTTCTCAAGGCGTTCTTTTTCCGTATTTAGACGAGTATTTACGTTCATAGATTGTTCAATGTCGAATCCAGAAGCATTGCTTGCTTTGCGCAAGACTTCAAGCTGAGCTTTAATTTCTTGCCTACGTTCCTGCTTTTGCTTAAGGACTTCTTTAAGCTGCTGCATGGCTTGCTTGTCATTTTCTGACAAAGCGAGAAGCGCGTTCTCTCGCATTTCGGCGACGTAATCGCGCAGAGGTTTAAGTAAACGTTCAAGCTCTTGCTTTTCCAATTTCGAAGGATTTAACTCTGTAATTTTTAGTAAAAGAGCCTCGCGTTCAGCCTCGATTTCTTGAACACTTTGAGTCGAATAAGTTTTCATCAAATTTTCGATTTCCCCTTTTAATAAATTCAAGGCATCTCGTTTTTGACGATCTTTTTCCTTTAAACGATTTAGGCGTTCATCCTCTTCGGCTTTTTGTTTCTCAAGAATTTTCTTGCGAACAAGTTGGAGTTCATCGCGCAAGGTTTTGACTTCTTGTCTCCCTAATTCAATGCTGCGCATATATTGCGCAATCTCATCTAGGCCATGCTGCGCATCTGCAGGAGAGATTCCATTTTGAAAAGCCTGATCCAAGTCTTGAATCTTAGCTAAAACGCTTTCGGTATTTTGCTTAAAAGTTTCCCTTTGCTGAGAACGTTCTTTTTTCCGTTCTTTTTCAAGCTGCTTGATTTCATCCCAGCAAGCACTTAAGCGTGTTCGGCTAGTCGTAAACGCATAAGTATTAAGCGTTAAAACTTTTGCAAATCCTTGTAAAAGTTTAATATCTTCACGCAGATTAAAAAGTAAGTTTTCCTGAATTTCTTCTTTAAAACGCCCTTCAATGAAAGCATTTACATCTTCTAGAAAATGATCGCTTACTTCTTTAATGAGGTTTTTGCGCCGAGGAAAGACGCTGTCTCCGGCCTGCGATAGGCGCTGAAAAAATTTGTTTTTCTGCCGGACACGCATTTCAGTTTTAATCAGCTCTTTTCGAAGCGCATTAATTCTAGCAGCTTGGGCATTTAACAAATTCAACTCTCGTTGAATCTGTTGATAGAAAGATTGCTTTTCTTGAAAAAGAGAATTTCCCAGGGAAAATTGCGGAAGAGGAAGTTGATTTAGGGCCTGCTCAAACTCAACAATCTCTTTTTCAATACCTTGAATAGCTATTTCAATTTGCTCAGCTGCAAAAGCACTCTGTTCATCCAAAATATCCTTTAAGCGACGGGCTTCTTTCGATAGCTCTGTATACTTATTCCAAAGAAGAGAACGCAATGGAGAGGTGGAGTTTTCTTTAAACAAATCTAAGCAAACTTTTCGAATCTCCCAAAAAGTACGAAAATCTGGATTCCCAGATTGAGCTAAAGCGTTTTCCATGCGAGAAATAGCATGCTGCAACTTTCCTTCTCCGTCTGGAAAATTAGTAAGTTCAGCTTGAAAGGCCTCTAGCGCTGGAGAAGGCTTTCTTACGCTTTCTTCGTGAGAAGATTCAAGGTCATGTTCTTGCGGGTCACTTGATGCGTGTTGTTCGTTTGATGGACGCTGTTCGCTTGTATTTAAATATTCGGTCTCTTGATGACCATCAAGATCCTGTGAGTGCTCACGACTATTTTCGGGATCTTCTTCGCGTAAATTTGTACTTTCAAAATGGCTCATGGAGATATCTTTATTGTTGGACATTAATTATTACCACAATTTTGCGGAAACTTTCCGCTTCAAGGTTGACAACTCTTTTTTAGAAGTTGCCAACAATTGCCCCCTGACCCAAAAAAACCCTGCAAAACTACGCAGTAGGCCGGTTTCAGGCTAAATCATAGAAGATCCTTATTTTTAGGTAAAGAAAATGTCTGAACCAATTCAGGAAGAAATAAAAACCATTTATATAAAAGATTATTTTTTGCTTCAATAAAATAATTTTAGCGTAACTTTTGAATGGCTTTGACAAAATTTTGAACTAGCCTTTCAATTCTTGCTTCCATATCAACGTCGAGTAAATTTCCTTGGGCATCAAATGCTTGAAAAGAATAAGGGATGGCTAGCTGGTCAGGAATCACCCAAGCATGTAAATGGCGACAGATCATGCGCATCGTTTGCAGCGCGTTTGTACTCATTTCGCCCCCTAAAACACTAATTAAAGCCACCACTTTTCCTTCCATATCGTTTTCATGCAGTAAATCAAGGGCATTTTTCAACGCCCCACTTATGCTACCATGGTATTCGGGGGTTGCTAAAATAATTCCATCAGCAGTTTTAAAACTCTTGCGCAATGCTGCCACATCCGGATAGTTTTCATATTCTTTTTCACCCTGACAAAAAGGAAGGTTTAAGTGACGCAATTCTATTAATTGCGGAATACCACCCCAGTTTTTAGTTTTTTCCAGGGCTATTTTTAAAACTAAACTAGTTTTTGAATGAGCCCTTAAGCTTCCAGAGATCCCCATAATTTTCATATTCCCATCTCATAGTCCCTTCGTACCATTTCCCCTGCGACTTCTAAATCATGGAGGTCCAAATCCAACCATTGGAATAAGGGTTCTTGTCGAAACCACGTAAACTGTCTTTTTGCGTATCGGCGGGAAGATTTTTTAAATTCCTCTAAAAATTTTTGAAAATCCTCTTTTGTGCGGGGCGTGCGAAGATAATCCAAAGCTTGCCGATACCCAATCGCTTGCGAAGCCGAAGAATTTTGAAGCAACCCCTTTTTTTCTAACCTTTCCACTTCTTCGAGCAGCCCGTCCTCGATCATTTTTTCGCAACGATGTTCAATACGCCGGTATAAATGCTCTTTGGGACGATAAAGAAACCAGCAACGAAAATCATAATTCCTTGGCTTGTGCCTTCCTTTCCAAGAAAGGTGGCTGACTTTTTTACCCGTTAAAGTTAAAATTTCTAGCGCGCGAACAATTTTTTGTTTGTCATGTTTAGTAATGCTGCGCGCATATTGCACATCGAGCTGCATCAATTTTTCATATAAAAACTCGGCTCCCTTTTCCTCAAGCTCAGCTTCCAGCGTCTTTCGCAGTTCAGGCAAAGAGGGAGGCCCACTAGGAGGGCCATACAAAAAAGAGTGTAAATAAAAACCTGATCCTCCCGTTACAATAGGGACATTTCCCCGCTTATGGATCTCTTCACAACACTGCCTTGCTTCATAATAGAAATCCACCACGCTATAATTTTCGGAGATATCGCGGATATCTAAAAGGTGGTGAGGAATTAATTCCCTTTCTTTTAACGTCGCTTTAGCTGTACCAATATCCATTCCTCGGTAAATTTGCATAGAATCAGCAGAGATAATTTCCCCTCCAATTTCTTTCGCGAGTTTTAAAGAGAAGGCGGTTTTACCGCATCCGGTGGGGCCAGAAATGACAATGACCCGCTTTCTAGGTTTTTGCAGGTTTATCGGAATTTGTTTTTGAGCCTCAATCGCAAAATTAAGGACAATGCGCTCAACTTCTTCTCTTTCTATCACGCCATTCACAACCAGCCCTTTTGTTCTCCATTTTTAGGGAATGTCTTTTATGTGATCCACTACCTTTAGCAAGAAAAACAGCATACCAGTCTCGCTTGTTTTTGCCAAAGGATAGAATGGTTAGTGAAGAATAGATAAAGCTTGTTCTTTAGAGGTAGCGATTACAAAGATATGGTCAAATCCGGACATTTTCAAAACATCCATGACATTAGATGTTACGCAGCATAGCACAAGTTTTCCTGATAAGGCCTTCAATTTTTTGGAAGTAGACAAAAGCATGCGCATGCCTGCACTGCTTAAATAAGTCACTTGGGAAAAATCCATTAAAAGCTTAGAGGATCCCTCCTTAATCTTTTCTAAAATTTTTTCCTCCGCCTTTACGGATGAAATGGGATCTAGCCTTCCTTTAAGATGAAAAATAAGGATCCCCTGTTCTTGTTCTTCGCTAATTTCAATAAAGCCTCCCATCAACGCCATAAAGCATCCTGATTTGAAATCATCCCATTAAGAAGAAAGCTCTGCCAATTCAGATATTTTACCTTCAGGCCCATCTTGGTGGCTTTTTTTATCTAAAAATTGAACTCTTTCGGCAGCAACACGAAGTTTACAACGTTTATCGCCATCTTTGGCATGCCAGACATCGAGCTGTAGACGCCCCTCAATCAGCACAGAAGAGGAACATGACAGAGAATTGACACAATGCTCTGCTTGTTTGCCCCATACGACAACGTCGACAAAACAAACCTCGTGTTGCTTTTCGCCATTAAAGCTTACAAATTCACGGTTTAATGCTAACAAAAGATCTGTAACAGAAACTCCATTCGGAGTCTTTCGCAATTCAGGCTTGCGGGTGAGACGCCCTGCAATTAACACTTTATTTAGCGCGACCATATCAGACTTTTCCTAACTTAAATATGAATAATCTGTTTTTTGCCTACTATCTCCACCATAGCAAAATTAAAATTTTAGACAACAGCAAAGAAGAGGGCGCACTAAATATTTTCAAAGGGAAAGCCTATTCCATTAATTCCAAGCGAACTTTTAACCCGAGACGGGCGCAAACCATAGAGGCAATTGTTCTTAAGGCTTTGATTGTCATTCCTTTGCGGCCAACAACCTTGCCAATATCTGCTTGGTTAACGCGAATTTCTACAACGATCCCCGATTCACCTTCATAGCAATTCACTATGACGGATTGAGGATCTTCGACGAGATTTTTAACTAAATATTCTATAAATTCTTTCATGTCTTTACTCGGTCTGAGGTTTCAGAAAATGTTAATGTCAGTTTGAAGTAAGCGTAAGAAACTTTACTCATTTAGATTTCGATAAGACTTTACTTTTCTTTACAGGTCTACATCTAGGCTAAACACAACAAGATTAACGAGTTCGGATACTTGAAGTCTAGTTAAAAAAGCTACCGAAAAAAAAACCAAAAAAATAAGTGGTTCGCAACCTAATAGCAAGCCTTAAAGAAAGCAAGCAATCTTAATAAAAACTTGTGAATCTGTGAAGCGTTTCCTAACATGCTTTGGGGTATTTGCCCCCATCATTCCCCTTAGGTTTAACTAGACTTTTAATAGAGGTCGATTAAAAATCTGGAATACTTGTCTTTAACCATTCTAAATACTCCCTATTGCCATCTTGAATGACTTGATAGGTTATTTCGGGAATTTGATAACTGCAATTTTTTAGGATAGCTTCTTTAATTTTTTCAAATTTTTCCAATCTTGTCTTAAAAACCACCTTGCTTTCCAGAGCTGTTTCCAGTTGGTTATTCCACATATAAAAAGATTCAATTGAGGGAATGATTTGGGCGCAAGCAACAAGCTGTTCTTGCACTAAATAACGGGAAACCTGGCGAGCTTCCTCAATGCTCCCACTCGTCCAGTGTACTTCGATAAATGTTGTCATCTATCCCTCCAGATCAAGATGTAACAAGCTGGATGTAAGCTAAATGAGGGATCCGAAGATCGACCATCACCTCATTTCCTCGCACCTGATTCATTTCTTCTGTTACAGAAAGTTGGCCGGCTTGCTTGTTTAAAAAAGCACGTAAAGCTAAATAATTAGCTAATCCTTGATGAAATTGCTCTGTATTTAAACGCACAAGTCGGGGAAAGACACATAAAGTCCATTTCCCATTTATTTTTCTTTCTAATAACTCTTCAAATACTAACACGATTTGTCTTTGCCCATGACTTTGAGCATAAGCTTTGGACACATCAATTTTTCTAATGAACATACTTTCAGAGCAACATTTTTTAGTCACTAGATTAAAGAGAGACAAGGCCAATTTTATATGTTCCCCTTTAAGGCGACTTCCCCAAACTTTTTGAAACTCTTTTAAATTTCCTAAAAATATTTCGGGCAGTTTTTTCGGAGTAAAAAAAGGCTTAAAAGGGAAAAGAAAGCCATTTTCGTCGAGGGCTGTATTGGTGAAGTCGCCTAAAAAAGCAATAGGCTGCCTCATCGAATAATCTATCCAAATAGCGCTAGGCTTAATTTTTTTGATTTCAGCTTTTTTTATAAGCGAACATGCTTGAAGTTTGCGCTTGGCTTCTTCGATGTTGAATCGGTAAAGGTTGGTTGGACGGTCAATAGAGAGATCTAATAGCTCCGCTAAAAATACGGTTTTTAAAGCATCTGTATGCGAAGTTGTTTGAACGATTGCAGAGATGTTGTATTGATCATCGCGGGTGCGCAGGTCGCGCAGATGCAAATAATATAAAATCCCCATGCCTACGGAACCTGAAACGAGAACCGTGGACAAAAGAATCCAAACAATCGCTTGGCTAAGGGGAATTTTAGGCGGCGAATAGGTTGGCTTCATCGTTGACTAAAATCCAAGGTTGCATACCGCGGCCTTTGCTTAAGAAGTTGGTTAACCCGTTCCACCTCTTCCAAGGGAGTTGTGGCATAATCATTTAAGGGATTTGAAAGATTGTAGGTATAAAGCGTTTCATCGATAAATTTAATTTTGTTTCCAGCCATTTCGAGCATCGGGTAAAGAGTTGCTTTATCTTTCATGATTCGAAAATAGTTTCCATCCGCGTCCCTTAAATCGGTATCTTGGATATGCTTCCATAAATAATATTTAAAAGTTCCGGGGTGCCAAAAGACAAAAGGAATATCGCGATACAGTTTTTGCTCAAGAATCATATCGGGAATTGGCTGAGCGTATTTCATAGGCGTTTTTCCAGGAGGATAAATTTCACATTGTCCCCAGGTTAAATACACGTCATGCTCCGCGTATATTTGGTGAATTTTTTCAAAGGCTTTATCATGGGCAAGCCAGTCATCCCCATCTATGACAACGATCACATCGTCATCTTCACATTGCAGGCTTTTAATCGCTCCTACGAGTCCAAAAAGAGCGCCTTCATTCTTCTTATGGAAAATGGAATTCCACCGATTTCTTTGGCAAAAGTCCTGGATAATTTCTCTTTGTTTAGGCAAAGTTGACCCATCATCAATGACGCATACATCAAAATTTTTGTAGGTTTGTGACTCGATCGAGCCGAGCGTTTTTCCAATAAAATCTACGCTATTAAAAGAAGGGACGACTACTTTAAAACGTTTCATCATATGTGTCACCAGTATTTAAGCAAATTGTCTATAAGCTTTTTTCTCTTTTAGCCTTGTGCGCTGTAAACCCAAGATGAGTAAGCGATCAATCAACTCTTCGCTAGAAAATCCATTTGCCTCACAGATTTGGGGATAGAGGCTCAACGGAGTAAATCCTGGAAGGGGATTAATTTCGTTAAACCAAAAAGTTCCCGATTGATCAAGAAAAAAATCGATACGAGCCAGCCCTTTGCAAGTTGCAGCTCGATAAGCTTTGAGAGCAAGCAACTTTCCTTCTTCTATCCATTTTTCAGGAAGAGCAGCCCTGGCCGCTGAAGGGGTGGCTTTATCGCTTGAATATTTTCCTATATAATCATACATTTTCCCCTCGGAAAAAATTTCTCCGGGGGGAAGCACTGTGATCTGCTCATTTCCTAAAATAGCAAATTCAATCTCTCGCCCTACAATCTCCTTTTCCACTAAAATGACAGAATCAAGCTCAAAAGCATGCAGAATGGCCCTCTTTAATTCCTCCCAAGCGGTCACTTTTTGCACTCCAAAGCTTGAGCCTAAATGAACAGGTTTTACAAAAAGTGGAAAGGTTAAGTGGTGTTGGATTTCTTGAATAATTTCATCGGAGCGATGGGCCCAATCGGTTTCTGTAAAAGCAATAAAAGGAGCAGTTGGAATTCCCTCTCTTTGCATGAGGCGTTTAGTCACCTCTTTATCCATGCAGATGGCAGAGCTTTGGTGATCACACCCAATATAGGGCTTTCCTAAAATTTCAAAAAACCCTTGAATGGTCCCATCCTCCCCAAACGTTCCATGTAAAATGGGAAAAAAAATATCGCAAGCTTGTATTTGCTCAAAAACCTCTGAAGAGATTAAAGGAGTCCCCTTAGCTTCTTGATTTTTCGTCAACCATTGCCCTTCTGGCGTAATCAAGAATTCGGAGACCTCATATAAATCTTGAGAGAGCGCCCGCCGAATATAGCGAGCCGAGTTTAGCGAAACCTCATGCTCGGCCGATTTTCCTCCATATACCATGCCCACATGCAATTTTGGAGGATTGGTATCCATTTCTTGAAGTAACTCGGGGATAACCGCGTGAATGTCCCCTGCTCCTAAAGTCACCACCACATCATGGGGGAAGAGGCGCGGATAAACTTTTTTCCCAATTTCTGTGCGGGGAGCATAGCAACATTCTAAATTTTTGTTTTGGCAAATCTCCTCTAAAATTTTCTGCGCCGAGATGCCCGGAATCTCTTGTTCTCCTGCGGCATAAATGTCTGTGACGTAGACAATATCAACTGAGTTAAAAATTGTTTGGTAAGTCCCTAGGCAATCTTTTGTGCGGGAATAGCGATGAGGTTGAAAGAGAACAATCAATCTTTTTTCCCCAATTGCTTCTCTGATTGCTCTTAAGGTCACTTCAATTTCCCGAGGGTGGTGGGCATAGTCATCGATAAATAAAATTTTCTGCTTTTGTCCCCGTTTTGTGCACCTTCTCCCTACGCCCGGAAAAATTGCCAAAGCTTTTCGGATCTCTTGCTCGTCTAAACCTAAGCTTAAGGCCAAGCCAAAAACAGCCGCACTATTTAAAACATTATAAGAGCCAATTTGGGCAATCTCAATGTCATGATAGCACTCCCCTTGGTATTCCATGTCAAAAAATGCTTTCCATCCTTTTTGAGTGAAGCGCAAGATGCGCAGCTGACAATCAGGATTAAATCCATAGGAAATCCCTTTTAGGGAAAGCTTTTGTAAGCGGGAATCATCCCCACACCAAAAAAGGTGATCACTTGATTTAACTTTTTTAGCAAAAGTTAAAAAAGCTTGCTCAAGTGCCTCTTCAGTCTGATAATAATTCATGTGATCTAAATCAATATTAGTGATAATCCCCCCATACGGAGAATAACGCAAAAAAGAGCCGTCACTTTCATCCGCTTCTGCCACAAAATACTCCCCTTTCCCATGACGAGCATTTGTATTGAGTTGGGCAATGATCCCTCCTACAGCAAATGAGGGATCTTGCCCCATTGCTTGAAGGACCCAAGCTAAAAGGCTAGACGTGGTTGTTTTGCCATGCGTGCCGGTAACGGCGAGAGTTTTTTGATTTTGCATCAGCAACGCCAAAAGCTCTGAACGATGCAGCAAGGGGCACTGAAGTTGCTTGGCTGCCATAAATTCCGGATTGGATTCCTTAATGTCGCTCGTATAAACAATATGCATATGAGGTTGAATATACGTAGCTGAATGCCCAATAAAAAGGGTAGCTCCAGCCTCTTTTAAAGCGCGGGTTGTAGCGTTTTCAGCTAAATCGCTTCCACTGACAGGAATATTTTGGCTCATGAGAATTCTGGCTAAGCCGCTCATTCCTATGCCACCGATGCCAATAAAGTGATAGGATTTCATCTTTCTTTTCCCTCAAGGTAGTCTATAATGACATGATGCAATTCTTTGGACCGATCGAATTGACGATAGCATCTGAGATTTTCTTTCCAAGTCTGCAATCCACCATTTTGCGTTAATGTATTGAATAGCGTGCCTAATTTTACATAATTTAAATCTAACTGCTGAATTTTTGCTCCTCCTTTTATCACTTCCACTACAAAATCTGCGTTTTTATCTTGGTGCTGGTCGGCTGCTTGGGGAAAAGGAATAAGGATTAAGGGAACTTCATACGACATCGCTTCAGCTATCGTCCCCGCTCCCGCACGCGTTAAAGCAAAGTCGGCGGCACTCCACGCTACATCCATACGCGTTTCGAAAGAAGTGACGTAGGCTTGGATTTGCTTTTGCTTATACGCTTGCTGAGCTTTTTCAGCGGCTTCTAAATTTCCTGTGATATGCCAAAATTGGATGTCGTTTTTATTGAGAATTTCTAAGGTGTTTAATACAGTGTCATTGAGGATAGACGCCCCTTGTGAACCACCAAAGATAAGGCAGGTCTTTTTATGGGGATGCAATCCAGCAAGTGCTCTCGCCTCTTGCTGTGAAAGGTGGTGTTTAATGAAATCTTTTCTAATTGGTAAAGCAATCTCGAGAATTTTCCCTTTTAAATATTGCCTAGCTGCCGAAAAATGGATCCCTGTAAAGAGAGCTTTACCAGAAAACAACTTAATGACTTTGCCAGGGATCGCATTGGCTTCATGTAAAACATAGGGGATTCCCGCTAATCTAGCGGCGCATAAGACAGGAAAAGTATAGTAACTGCCAAAACCTACCACTAATTGCGGTTGATACTGTTTTAAAAACTGGTAGCTTTCTTTAATTCCGCCATAAATCCCTCGCATTTCTCGCAAAATAGAGCAAATTCCCCCTTTTCTACTCCACATTCCGCAGGGAACCTCTTTAAAAGGAAAGGAATCTTTCAAGAAATAGGGATTTGTGGCGAGTTTCCCCCCGACAAAATAAGAGCGTATTTGGGGGCAAAACGCCTGCAGTTTTTCTGCTAAAGCAATAGCAGGATAAATATGCCCCCCAGTTCCCCCTGTCGTAATCACAATGCGCTTTTCCACCTGGCCCTCCTGTAATGAGGGCATTAACATAACGCATTAACAATTCTAAATCTAGTTGCATTATAGATAAAAATATCCTGAGTCAATTCCCGCAGGATTGTTAGGGAACTCAAATCCGATTTACACGCCTAAATAAATTTTTATCCTTATAAGATTTTTTCTCGAAAGCTATTTACTTAAATGTCACCAAAACCCGACTAAAATGAAAAGAGCTGTTGCAGGAGGGATCCCTACAATTCCAACCGCGTAAGGTTAAAACTTCCGGAATAGTTCTCAAAACGCTAGGAGAACTTTATTTAAATTTGCTACTGGAAGTTGCGTAGCTAAAAAATCCTTTTAATTTTTTTTGAGATTAATTGATTAAGGCTTGCTTCCCTGATCACTTGTAAAACTTTCGCTTTTCTCTCTTTTAAATCATAGACGTTTAGTTGTGTGGGGAATTGAGAGGACTCTTTTACTTTTTCTAAAAGAGGTTTTATCTTGCTTTCATACACCGCTTTGCTTGGATGTTTGCCTAGCAAAGCAATCGCATATATTCATTTAAAATTATTCAAAACAGTTTGGTGGATTTTCTCAACCAAATGGAAGGAGATTTTGTGTTAATAAGGGGATATTTGCTTTAAGCGCTTTGATGGCAGAAATTGGCTATACCTATAAGCACTCACCCCCTGTAGAATCCCCCTCTTTGATGCAAGGGGGCATCCTACAGCGCACCAGAAAATGCGGATCAGGTCCACGATTTACCACACTCATTGGAAGCCCAAACGTTCTAAAATAAAGCTTTACGACGCTTGAACATGAAATAAAAATTAAGCCTTCAATTAAGCCTAGGATGCCCGTCACCTGGGATCGATAACATTTAAGGTGCAACCAAAGAGATCGGCTATAATGCCTGGTGCTTTGAGAGACCGATAGGCTAGTTTATTAAGTGACTCAAACTTACCTGCTGTTAAAACTGAGAGCGTAGCAGTGGGTATACCAATTATTCCATCGACGGCTCTAGTTACAAGGCAAGAAATTGCCAACAAGGCGTACGTCAGTCGAGAAGCCACATGTCGTTTGAGAAAGTTATTTGAAGAAGAAAACTTTTCAGCCTTCTTATCTAATGCCCCAGCCACTGGATAAGTTATAATTCCGCATCGCTCATCTGAGAACTCGGCTTTAGGATTGACCATTTTTAAAAAATGGGCATAGGGTTGGGCAACCAGCCGGTCTGTGTTAATAAGATGATTAAACGCTATTGTAAAGGTTTTTTGTTGCTTACCAAGAGTGAGGAAGACTCCTACTCCAGTCCCTAAGCCAACTATGGTATCCAGAGCGCTTGTCACGAAAGAAGATGGGACTAAAGCTAGGTACGCCCCTCTTGCTATAACATGTTTTTTTAGAAAATTTGTTTTCTTAGATAACACCCAGTTCTTACTGACATAGTTTTCAATGGGCTTTATAGAGGCAGAAGTTATATTAGTGTAAGCCATTTCAATCCCTTTAGAGTTAAGTTAACTAAAAAATTTACACCCTAATTAAGCAAAAAAGTAAAAGAGTTTATTCTTTTAGGAGAAAGATCATTTTTTGCTAGCTTTAACGGTTTTCACACTTGCCTCTATCCTATTATCCTTTTTTGGTATGCCTGCAGGCGCAACAATCGATAGGCTAAGCTTAAGGTTCATCAGGGATAGGTGCCGTTTGTTGCAACTGGCAGGCGGTAGTCTGTAGAACCGGTATTGGCAATAAGGACCCATTTGAGATCATTCCCCTAGAATTTTCCGTCGCTTGCTGTTTCGATTTTTCTATACCAAGCAGTCTAAAACACGATAGTATTGAGTAAAGACAAGAAAAGATAAATAAGAGTAGCTTTAAAAAGATCTAATAAATTTTAAACTCCCCAAAAAGGGTTTGAAAAATTGCGAGTTTAGCTACGATACTTTGCAGGCTATATCGATCGCATGGAGGGTCATTGCCCTCATGCAATTCTTAAAGTTGCAATCGATTTAATCTGCCCTCTTTAAAGGGGTGAGGTTAAGGTTCTCTTTAATACCGGGGACTTAATACGGCTGGCTTGTCGCATGCCATTAAAGCGAAAAAGAATCCAAAGTATCTAAGCGGAAGGAATGACTTGAAAGGCTCTAACATCCAAACGAACGGAAGAAAGTTGAAAATATAATGGATATCCCTACTTTTTATAGCAAACACATGCATAATACTTTCAAAAGGTCCAGGGGCACCCCCAAACCTTTTGAATGCTGATATTCTTTACAGAGTTAGCTCTTGCTCAAAGAACATGCGTGCCGAATCTTCGACTAAACGAAACTCTTCTGTGTGTCCTCTTTCCTCTTTCCATTTATCCATGAAATAGGGAGGGTTCTCTTGAAAAGAGGGATTTGCCAAAACGCCTTGAATATAAGCCAGTATTTCACTGGAGTAGTCTTTGCCATTCCCAAAGGAGTTGTTTTTGCCTTCCACAAAAGCCTCTGCTTTTAGTTTTAATTCCTCGATATTAACTTTAATGGTGGGGGAATTGCCAAATTTCATGTTTGGAAGAATTTCTGTTTCGAAGAAAATCATGGCCTGATCTTCAGGCATGCGAAATTCCTCAGTATTCCCTCTTCTTTGTTTCCAATCTTTCATGAAATTTTCAGGGTTAGCTTGAAATAGAGGATCATTTAAAACTTTTTCTATATAAACTAGCAAATTACCAGGTTCTCCACAAGTTTGCCGTGCTGCATAGCTCTTCGCTTTTTTGAGAAAAAGATTAAGATTTAAAGACGTTTTCTCTGAAGGGAGGGTATCGCAATCCACTCCTTCCTTTTTCCCAATCGTTTTTTTTGCTTGATCATTTACAATCTTATCGCGCGAAGATAAGTGCAGCTTTTTCCTAACCCGCCCATAAAGAGAAGCGGCTCCATATATGGCGGCAAAACCCAAAGGAACCACGATTGTAAAATAGGAAAGAATTTTCAGTGCTGCTAAGACGTTTGTCTTTCCCTTGTTTTTTTTATAGGTAGAAATATCACTAAGACCGCTAAAATAACTTTTACAAATATCTAAAATTTTCATCAATCAACCTCGTTTAATTAAATAACGTTATTCGCCACTAAATTCTATAAATTTATTATTATAGTTCCTATTAACATAAATTAACTTTTTTACCACACTTCCTAGAGTTTTCAGTCTTACGCCGATTTTCTTAGCAAATTCGCCTTAAGCTTTGGCTTCTTCATTCAAGAGATAGCAACAGCGAGCAGCAACCCCTCTATCTAGAAATCCTTTAGCATCCACATCATAGCGGTTGGAGGGTATCGGCTATTATGGCAAGCCACCGCACTCGTAATCCACCGAGTTTCAGAACAAAAATGGAAGTCCTCGCTTGCATCCAAATAGTCCAGCCTAAAGCTATCCTGCCGCCTGCAGCCATTTGATCGGATCCCTGAAAGAGAAATCCAGCAAAGCAAATGTAACGACCAATCCGATCGACATAAAGAGCAGAGAACCAAGCCTTTTGCTACGGCTAATCGCGCAAATTGACAACTATTATATTTAAAATTAAATCAAAAATCAACAAAAAAGCTAAGAAAATTTTAATTTATCTATTTTGGCTAAAGGTGTTTCCTTGCCTTTTTTTTATAAAACGGGTACCCTAACAAGCTTATTCTTGTGTCGATTATAGACGGAGACCTCCATGACTTTAAACAAAGAAACCTTAAAAAATTTAGCTCAGCTCAGCCGCATTCGCTACTCTGAAGAAGAGGAAGAAGCACTCCTCAAAGATCTTCAAAGTATTTTGGCTTACATCGATGAGCTCAAAGAAATTGACACGACAGATGTCAAAGCTTGTAATCATGTGCTTGAAGAGATTTCAAATGTGATGCGTCCGGATGTTGTAGGAGCTACCCTTCCGCGAAAAACATTCTTAGATAACTCCCCTTCACAAGTTAGCGGAATGATCCGAGTTCCTCTTGTGATTAAATCCAAGTCATAAGGACAATTTTACATGCATACTTTATCAGCCCTTGAAATTCGGGACCGTTTTCTGCGTGGCGAGATTTCTGCTATCGCGATTGCGCAACATTTTCTTTCTCGGATTGAACAATATGACTCACAAGTGGGAGCCTTTCTTTCTGTCCTAAGAGAGCGCGTTTTAAGAAAAGCGGCCGAACTAGATCGGAAAAAAGCCGCGGGCGAAAAACTGGGAAAGTTAGCGGGAATCCCTATTGGGATTAAGGATAATATCCATATTGAAGGGGAAATTACGACTTGCGCTTCTAAATTCCTGACCAACTTTAAAGCTCCTTTTTCTTCTACTGTTGTAACCCTCTTAGAGCAAGAAGATGCCTTATTGATTGGAAAGACAAATTTGGATGAATTTGCGATGGGCTCTTCCACGGAAAATTCTGCTCTTCAAAAAACATTCAATCCTTGGAATCTCAAGTGCACACCAGGAGGATCGTCGGGAGGCTCTGCAGCAGCCGTAGCAGCTCGCCTTTGCCCCATTGCCTTGGGTAGCGATACGGGCGGCTCTATTAGACAGCCGGCTTCATTATGTGGGGTAGTTGGATTTAAGCCCACTTATGGGCGAGTTTCTCGCTATGGCTTAGTGGCTTACGGATCTTCACTTGACCAAATTGGCCCCCTAGCCACCAATACTGCTGATGCGGCCTTGATCATGGAAGTGTTGGGCCAATATTGTGAAAAAGATTCAACTAGTCTCCCTTATGCTGCCGAAGATTACTTGCGCCGCTTGGATGGAAATATTAAGGGCATGAAGGTTGGGATACCCCGCCAATTTTTAGAAGGGCTTTCCGATGAACCGCGCAAAATTTTTGATTCTTCCCTCCTTATTTTCCAAGATTTAGGGGCCGAAATTGTGGATGTGGATTTGGATATCCTCAAATACTCATTAGCGGTCTATTACATCCTAGCTACAGCCGAGGCTTCTACCAATTTGGCCCGCTTTGATGGGATCCGATATGGCCATCGCTCCTTAAAAGCTCAAACTCTAGATGAAGTTTACGAGCTCTCTAAGGAAGAGGGTTTTGGGAGTGAAGTTAAAAGGCGCATTATGCTAGGAACATACGTTTTGTCGGCAGGTTTTCAGGATGCCTACTATAGGAAAGCGCAAAAAGTGCGCACGTTAATGCTGCAAAAATTTAAAGAAGCTTTTCAGCTATGCGATTTAGTTGCCACCCCCGTATGCCCTTGCGCGGCCTTTGAAGTAGGCGCTATTAAGTCGCCACTGGAGATGTATCTTGAAGATATCTACACTATTTCAAGTAATTTAGCTGGCGTTCCTGCAATTAGTATTCCAAGTGGTTTTACACAAGATCATAAGCCGTTAGGTCTTCAACTAATTGGCCCTCAAAAGCATGACGTGGCTGTTTTACATGCAGCAAACGCCTTTGAACGTGTAACAAACTATCATACCTTTATCCCTGAGTTCGTGAAATAGGAGCTTTACCATGACACAAGAGTGGGAAACCATTATTGGATTAGAAATCCATGCCGAGTTGAACACACAATCAAAATTATTCAGCGTGGCTCCCAATCGTTTTGGGGATGAACCAAACCTCAATATTACAGAAGTATGCACTGGCATGCCAGGAGCTCTTCCTGTTTTAAACCAAGAAGCCGTTCGAAAAGCGGTGCAATTAGGCTGTGCCCTACAAGCGCGTGTGGCGCATTTTAGTACTTTTGATCGAAAGTCTTATTTTTATCCAGATAGTCCGCGCAATTTTCAGATTACGCAGTATGAAAACCCGATCATTATGGGGGGAACTGTAATTGCTGAAATAGAGGGAGTAGAAAAAATTTTCCACATTCATCATGTCCATCTAGAAGATGATGCTGGAATGCTTAAACACTTTTCTACTTTTGCGGGTGTCGATTATAACCGTGCGGGTGTTCCTCTTGTGGAAATTGTGTCTGAACCCTGCATGCATAGCCCTCAAGAAGCTGTGGCCTATTGCTTAGCAATCAAAGCTATTTTACAATATATCGATGCCTCTGATTGCAATATGGAAGAAGGCTCTTTGCGGGTGGATGCAAATATTTCTGTGCGTCCTAAAGGAGAGAAAGGTTTTCGAAATAAAATCGAAATCAAAAACATGAACTCTTTCAGCAACATGGAAATGGCTTTAACCGCTGAAATTAAACGTCAAATCCGCGAGTATACAAGCCGTCCCGACGAGCACCACACAGCCGTCATTAAGCAAGCCACCTACCGTTGGGATCCCGATCGAAAGGAGACGGCTCTCATGCGTACCAAAGAATCGGCCGATGATTACCGCTACTTTCCTGAGCCGGATTTGGTCCCCATTGTTTTAACTGAGGCATACATTGAAGAAGTTCGCCAATCACTTCCTGAGCTGCCCTTGCAAAGAGAAAGGCGGTATGTCAATGAATTGGGGCTTTCGGCGCATTCAGCGTTTGTATTAACAAGCGATAAAAAATTAGCAGATTATTTTGAAGTTGCCCTCAAAACAAGCTCCAACGCACGCAGTTTATGCAATTGGCTCATTGTGGAGTTTGCAGGGCGTTTTAAAGAAAGCGGTAAGTCAATTATCGAGAGTGGCATTTCAGCAGAGCATGTAGGGCATCTCGTCAACATGATTGACCAAAAAGAAATTACAGGAAGAATTGCCAAATCTGTGGCGGATGAAATGATGCTGCACCCTGAAAAATCTCCTCAACAAATAGTAAAGGAAAATCCAGACTTTTCTCCTGTCCACGATCAAGCCGAAATTGAAAAACTTGTCACGCAAGTTTTAGCAGATAACGCGCAATCGATTGCCGATTTTAAAGCCGGAAAAGATAAAGCTTTTGCCTTTCTTGTTGGTCAGGTGATGAAGCTTACCAAGGGAAAAGCTTCACCCGAAGTAGTAAATGAGCTGCTAAGACAAAAAATTCAGGATTCGTAATCAAAAGATTCTTGATTTGCTTGCAAAACGTCAGATAAGATAAGCGTTTTATGAAGTAGCTGCTGTGATGACCAACAGCGGCTTGGATGATAATGCTTACAAGGAGCTTTTGTGCTTCATCTATCCATGCAATCTTTACAGCCATCTTTCTACTGGCAAATTATTGATCTCTGGCCAAAACACTTAGAAAAAACTATCCAGAAAGTCAAAAAGCAGATTAATGAGACCCTCTATCGTTATATGACAGGCCAGCTTGAACAAAGCTCTTTTTCTAACTTAGAACTTGAAAATCCACATTTTCGTCACATCGCAGGGAAAAATGACATAAAAGTATTTTCTCTCTCTGAAAGCCCTTCATGGGTGGTCAAGACCCAACGACCTAATTTTTTTAAAAAATTTTCCGGCATTAAAAACAAGCAAGGTCAGCTCTTTTTTGATCCTCAAGGCTGTATGATGAAAGAGACCACGCTTGCTTGGAATATGCGACAAGTTATTCAAGAAGAAAAATTAGATAGATTACATGTTATCAAAAAATATCTATGTTCTTATCCCTTCCCGCCACAAGAAGGACAACAGTCTAAAAACTTTTTCCTCTTTGAGGAGTATGTTCAAACAAACGATCAAAAAACTAAAGCAGAGACCATAAACCATAAAACTCTTGAAGAAATCAGAATCATTTCAAAACAACTTTGCGTTTTGGTAAAAAAAACAGGCTATGCGAACTTGCATTTAGATAACTTGGAAGTTAGCGATCGAGTCACTTTATTTGACACAAAACCCATGAAATTAGCGAAGATTAGCCAAATCGGAATCTCCTCTCGGTTAAAATCTGCCAGAATTGGTCTGCAAAACTTTTCTGATAGCTTGGAAAGCTATGCTAAACGAAATCCTGGAGAGTACCAGGCATTTAGAATCTTCCAACAAGACTGTGCCCACACCATTAGAGAAATTAAAAGCGAGGAAAGAAAGCTACTTGCTATTTCGGCATTAAAAGTACTTTCTTGCTTCTCCATTATTCCCATTCCTGTCTATTTAACGCTTTACTTTTTAAAAAGGTCGCGCGCTATTGAACAAACACGCAAAGCCCTTATTCATTCCCTTCAAACGAATTAAAAGCTTGCACAGTGGATTGGCGGTGCATCATTTGCCAGAGTAAGCGAAACCCTTCACAGGATTGTAGGAGCTCCTCTTTTGTTCCTTCTGCAAGTTTTTGCCCCTTCTCTAAATAGATGATCCGATCGGCATCTTCTATCGTAGATAAGCGATGGGCGATAATAATTTGTGTCATTTGACCGCGCAGCTGCTCAATCGCTTGTTTAATATGAAATTCACTTAACATATCTAAAGAAGAAGTGGCTTCATCCATGACTAAAATGGGAGCATTTTTTACAAGCGCACGTGCAATCGCTAAACGCTGCTGTTGCCCCCCTGAAAGGTTTTTGCCCGCTTCAGAAAGCACGGTTTCATACCCTTCAGGCAGCTGGCTAATAAAGTCATGGGCATAAGCCTTTCTGGCAGCTTCTTCAATTTGTTTTGCTGAAAAGCCACGCCCGAAGGCAATATTTGAAGCGATCGTATCGAGAAAGAGAAAAGATTTTTGAGGAACGAATGCAATCATTTCGCGCAAAGACCGCTGAGTATAAGCACTTAAGGGGCGCCCATCAATCCGAATTTCTCCTTTCTGCGGATCATATAAGCGAGGAAGCAATTGTACAATCGTGGATTTACCCGCCCCCGTGGGTCCCACAATTGCCACACATTCACCTTTTCGAATAGTAAAGGAAAGATCTTGCAAAACCCAATTATCTCCATAACGAAAAGAAACCTGATCAAATTCAATCTTGTCGAGGAACTCTTTAAAATCTCTAGCATGGGCTTGGTCCTCGAGATAAGGTTTAATATTCATCACTTCTAACATTCTTTCAGCTGCTGCGATCCCTCTTTGAATATGGCTATTTTCTTCGGCAAATTTTTTAATGGGCTCATAAAACAGGTATAATAACCCACAATATACAATCACTTCTGAAACACCCATTTTCAAAAAATACAGCCCATATAACAAGGTGATTGCCAAGAAAAACATCGCGATCGTGTGCATAACAGGGCGCGAAGAGAGATCGTATTTAGCACTTCTTTGTTCGAGAGTAGCCATGCGATCATTCAAATCGCGATATTTGTGCAAGGAAAAGTCTTCCATTGCAAACATTTTAACTGTTTGCACTCCTGCTAAAAAATCAATCAATACTGAGGCAAATTTTTCTTGGTTTTGCTGGATCTGCTTTGAAAGGCGTTTAACTTGCTTAGCGATATAACCAATTGGAATGACAAGAAGGGGTAAGCCTAAAAAAACAATCAAAGAGAGTTTCCAGGAGGCATAAAAACAAAGAAACAAACTTGTTAGAATGGTAAAAGGCGTATGAATGTAGTTGACCAAGCAGGCGTTTAAGGCTTCTGCAACTTGGGCAGCGTCTCCAACAACTCGCGAAGATAAGCTTCCACTATTATACTGTTGATAAAAGCTCATAGGAAGCAATTGAATATGCTCAAAGTATTTTTGGCGTAAATCCCTACTCACTCGAATAGCCAGCAAGCGGGTGGAAAAGCGATAAGCAAAAAGAGTGGATGCTTTAAATAGAGCAACCAAGACTAAGAAGTAAGCTAGATTAGTAAGATTTTTTGAAATAGGGAAAATTTGGTTCAATTTTCCCAGCAAGCTTGAAATGAGGTCTTTTTTTTTATGTTGTTCCACAAAATTTTCCGCCTCTTGACGAGTTAAACCTTCTTTTGAAGGATTTAATTCACGCCAACGCTCCTGCATTTGTTCGAAAGTCACTTCATGGTTAGCTGCCAGCTGCCCATTTCTTACTGGCGCAAATAATTCAAAAAATTCTATACTAGCTGGTCCTTTAGTAATGACTCCTAATGCAAACATTTCCAATTGGGAAGCCACTGTTACCAAGCACATGGCCACCATGGTAAATATCATTAAAAATAAATGTTTGCGATTTGCCAGAGCCGCTTTAAATAAAAATTTCATGTTAATAAAGACATTGTGTTGTGCAGAGAAAATGGAAACTAAACAGCGAATTGCCCCATTTTTCTAAATTTGAGATACCTTTGTTCTAGTAATAAAGGGGGCGGAATCATGCGTAGGATTTGCCACTGTTCCAAAACAAATTTCTTAATATTGGTATAAACAACCTCAGGATCATGGTGGGCCCCTCCTAAAGGCTCGGGAATGATCGTATCAATAACCTGCAAAGAAAGGAGGTTTTCCGCGTTTAATTTCAATGCCGAAGCAGCCTCTATATTTTTCGAAGCATCTTTCCACAAAATGGAAGCACACCCCTCAGGAGAAATTACCGAATAGTAAGCGTGCTCTAACATTCCCACCGCATCTCCTACGCCCATCCCTAAGGCGCCGCCTGAACACCCTTCCCCGATCACAATCACAATGATAGGCGTGGCAATGCGCATCATTTCGCGCAGATTTTGGGCAATCGCCCATCCTTGCCCTCGTTCTTCAGCTTCTAGTCCGGGATAGGCCCCTTGTGTATCTAAAAGGGAGACAATCGGTAAATTAAATTTTTCTGCCAAGCGCATTAATCGCAAAGCTTTCCTAAACCCTTCAGGGTTTAGCATTCCAAATTTGCGCTCTAAACGGCTTTCCGTATCATTCCCTTTTTCTTGCCCAATTAGCATAAATTTGACGCCTTGAATTTTTGCAAGCCCCCCAATGATGGCGCGGTCTTCACTAAAAGTGCGATCTCCACATAATTCGTGAAAACTCTCACACATATTGTTAACATAATCGATGGTATGGGGACGAGAGGGGTGCCGGCAAATCATAATTCTTTGCCAAGGCGTTAGCTCAGAATAGACTTTTTCTTTTAATTTTTCTAACTTCTGCTCAAGTTTGCGAATTTCTACTGTAAATAAAGGATTATCTTGATTCTGGTTTTTCAGATGTTCAATTGTTTTAATATATTCATTAATTTGTTTTTCGTGAGGTAGAACGTCCAAAAATACACTCCTAAATGAAGAGGATTACTGCGATTCTTTACCAGGCAGGTGAGCCTCGTAAAAATCCTTAACTAACTCAATAACCGTGGGTTTAGTCACGACTATAGCAAAAATTTCTTCAATGTCTTCGGTAGCGAGACGTATGCAGCCATCGCTTTCATATTTACCTAAGCTACTGCGAACCTCCACCAGTTTCCCTTGCTCATTTAAAGCCCAAGGGAGGCCATGAATTCCAAATCCTTTTGCAGGCGCACTGCAACCTTCTAATTCTTGTTCAAAGGGAATCCACCTTGTTCCAAAAACACGGATTAGCTCTGTCTTCTGCCCTTGATAATAGCCCATTTTATTAGGTTCGTAAATGGCGATCTTATCGCCTAGCTTATACTTTCCCAGCGGCGTTAAGTAACCCGATGGCTTAGAAGCATCTGGCCGGCCTAATCCTACTGAATAGGTTTTTAGAAGAACACGCTCATCGGAGTCAAGGTCATGATAATAAAACCACAGCTTTGCTCGCGATAAATCGACTAGTAGATAAAACTCTACGGGCAGCCCTTCTTTAAATACATTAAATCGATCCCCCTCAGCCACATCTTGTTTTAAATAATCTACTTTTCCATTCAAGCTGCGCGCAATAAAATGGCGAGAGGTGTGATAATGCCCTGCATAATCAGATAACCATGCAGGCCGACCTTTTTGCCAAGAGACGCGGCTTTTGTAAGTGATGGTTTCCACAATAGGCAATTGAGGAGGGGTGGTATTGAATAATTCTGCAATTCGATTGGCCTGGGGAAGTTGGGCATTAGATTGGATTTTTAACGACCCATCGGCAGGTAAAGACGGTTTTTTTGGGCTATCTTCAAGAATTCTGACCTCTTGTTCTAAGATAATGTGTGCGGATTGAGCGATCGATTCAGGATCAAGCGTTTTTTTCTTAGAGCTCTTTAACACTGAGGCAAACAGAATGGAGCCAAACAATAGCACAGAAACAATGAGAAATAATTTAGGAAAATTCATCCCCCCTCCCGATGGTCTTTTTAACACAAACAGTACAGAATCATAAGAGTTCAGAGAAATTTTGCCAATTGAGTTTTAAAGATTTCCTCAAAGTTTCTAAAAAGAGAAGCCTGTGAGAAAATTCCCTCATCTCGCAAAAGTAGCCCAGATGTTTCTTATTTGGCCTCCTTTGGCGTAGGATGGATATCCCAGCAGAAGGTTTGTTGGGAGGAATCGACACGGTAAGCAATTAAAAAATCCGCCCCCCAAAAATTATCTCCCCCTGCCAATGGGATCACCTCTACATGCCCTTGTTCAGCAGTTGCCTTAATCAGAAGATGGGAATCTCCTTTTTTAAGCAGGATAGAAGCGCTATTCCCCCGGTAATGGGCAAAAGTTTTAGGATAAAAAATACTCCCCTCTTCTACCTGGCAACAGTCAGCAGATACAAAAAAAACAAATGCCAACTCCTGCACCTCATTCAGTGACATAAAGCTAGCAGAAATAGATAAAATATTTTCTTTTATTACAAAGGCTTGTTCAACATCCACCCATATTTGGCTTGACAAACCATTTCTAAAATTGGGTAAGGATTGTAAATCCATTTGTTGCGGAGTTAATCCCAAGGTACTTTTAATTTCAAAACCCTTTTCAGTTAGGTTCATCTTCCAAGCCGGCAAGTTAGACTGAAAACGGGATCCTTCTATCCCAAATCTTTGGCAATCACCCAGCGGGAAAAATTGAGGGCCATAATTCACAATCTCCACTTGCGATTGCTTGACATACCCCAGTCCGGTCTGTCCTCCATTACCGGCACATAAGATCGTCCTTTCTGTTGAGCGATAGCCAATTAAACCCACTTCTTGATCAAAAATCCATGGATCCCCAAGGGAAACTTCTTGAGAGGAAACCCCTTGCCCTATTTGACTCAAATACATGTCAAAGAGTAAAAGATCATCCGGTAATTTTTCCGGTTGAACTTCCTTCAAATAATCAAGTTGCCGTGCAGCAATAAATCCAAAATGGGGGTCGCCCTTCAAGAGCGCCATCGCCTGAAATAAAAGGTAATTAGAGATTAAATGCTGTTTAAGTGAAGCATTTTCTTCCAGGACAAAAAGAGATTGAATAGGGAAAAAATCGGCATTAAGCGTATTTAAATGCCATTTAGCAAGATGGTGGGAGGCCTCTATTAAAGAAGACTCTTGCTTCAAATAGCCTAAAATAGCCCACAAAAACCCTAAATCAGCGTGGTAACGCCCATGCGTCGCTTTTCCCCACCTCCATAATCCTCTCCACTCTAGAAAAGCTGCTCCACTTTTCAGTTGGGAAGGTTGTGGAAGAGTGACCGGCAGCCCTGTTAAAGCACCTAAGACAGCTTTTAAAGCCGTTACGAGCTGAAATTCTTCCCACACTTTAATTTGACGGAAATCTTCTACCTTTTCTTGCAACCAGAGGGAATACGGGATCGAACAATTTTTATTTAAGGAAGCAATGAATGCTAAGGTTAAAAGTTGATACCCTTCAGCCACAAGAGTGAAGGGGGTTGTATGACATTCCTTGTCCGCAAGTAAATCATCAAAATTAGGAATACTTTCGAAATCAAAAGGCTGACAACAAAGTGTGGCATGGAGAAGCAAAGTTTTCGGTGAAGAATGGTATAAGTCTTTGCAATCTTCTGCTTGTAAAATTTTTAAATTTAATTTTGTCATTACACGAGCTTTACCACTATTACACGCATACCATTCTTAACGCTATTCTTTCATGACGGATTTGACAGATTGCAAAGAGACCTGCCATTATTGACACCCGCATTTTACCTTCTAGAAATTTTCAAAAAGAGAGCGAATTAGGTTAAGGTTACCCTCTTTAACCTTCATGGCTCAACTTTTTATCGAATAAGCTTATTTTTCAATAAGTTTGCGCATCTTTTTACCAGGAGTAAATTTCACTGCAGAACGCGCTGGAATGATAATAGGCACGGCAGCATTTTTAGGATTACGGCCAATTTTTTGTTTGCGCTCAACCACTTCAAATACCCCAAAATCACGAAATTCGAGCCTTTCCCCTTCCGCTAAGGCTTCTGTCATTCTGTCTAGAAAAGCTTGAATGACATTTCTCACATCATTTGGATGAATTTGCTTTTCCTGGGCGATTGAATTGATGAGCTTCTTTTTTGTCATCGTGCTTTTTTTTGCAAGAGTTGTTGTCATAACTGTAGGACTCCTTAAAGTTATAAAGCTGCTATAGGCTATGGCTTAATGCTGGGAGTAACACTGATATTCGCGCCTCTCTTTCATTGACCCTTAAGTACAATCAAGCGACCTTTCAAATTCAGTTTACTCTTTGTCAGGTGTATAAGCAATGTTTTAGCGAAGTTTCTTACGAGTGCTACGCTCTCACTCGATGAGCTCAGGCCATTCATTCTCGAACGTCTAAGGTCATGAATTTCTCTATCATACGAAAGAAGAATTTCGTTTCAATAATATTTTTTTACAAACTGTTTTTTATAACAGCCTTCCCAAAGAGGGGTGAATCCTCCCGCGGAGAAAATTAAGAAACTCGAATAAGAATTTTATTTTTTTTACCAAAAGCTACCAACATAAGGTTTCCCTCGATCAAGGCTTCAGGTGTTAAAATATAATTTTCTTCTTCCACCCTCAAGTTGTTAAGGTAGACCCCTCCATTTCGAATTAATTTCCTTAAATCTCCTTTGCTCCGTTCTGGAGTAACTTCGCTCACCACGTCGACTAAACGGCGATTGAGAATATGATCAAGGGAAAGAGTATAATTGGGCATATTGTCGGCTAAGCTATTCAGCATTTCTGCGTCTAAGGAAGTGGTTGTCCCCGGGGCCGCTCCCTCGGTGACTTTAAGGGCTATACGCAGTCCTTCTTCTCCATGCACAATACGCGTAACCTCTTCCGCAAGTTTGCGTTGAGCCGTGTTAGCCACATAGTCGCTTTGGGTCATCATTTTCTCATAACTGCGAATCTCCTCCATTTCCATAAATGTAAGGATCTTCATCATTTTGATCACATCTGCATCCGCCACGCGAAATAAATATTGGTAAAATTCATAGGGAGAGAGCATTTCGGAAGATAACCAGATCGCCCCTTGCTCCGACTTTCCGAATTTTTTTCCATCGCTTCGCGTTAAAAGGGGAAAAGTCAGGCCATGCACAGCTTTACCTCTCACTTTGCGAACAAGGTCTATACCTGCGGTAATATTTCCCCATTGATCGCTTCCTCCCATTTCGAGCGTTACCCCATAATGGTCGTAAAGATGCAAAAAATCGTATCCTTGTAAAAGCTGATAGCTAAACTCGGTAAAGCTTAGTCCTTCCTCAGAATCCAAACGTTTTTTAACGCTATCTTTAGCGAGCATGGTGCCTACACGAAAATATTTTCCCGTGTCTCGCAAAAAATCAATCAGCGTAAATCCCTTAAACCATTCATAATTATTGAGAATCGTTAATTCGGTTGTTTTGGATGAAAATTTTAACACGGTTTCTATATTTTTTTTAATCCCGCGTAAGTTCTGCTGAACTGTATGGTCATCCAAAATATTTCGTTCCTTGCTACGACCTGAAGGATCTCCTATCATCCCTGTCGCCCCTCCTACAATAGCGATAGGAGTATGCCCACAACGCTGAAACCATGCTAGTCCCATAATGGCGACCATGTTACCTAAATGCAAACTTGCCGCCGTAGGATCAAATCCACAATAAACCTTTAAAGGTTCTGAAGTAATCTCTCGAAGGTTGTGACTTGTCATGGCTTCTATAAAGCCTCGTTCTTGAAGAATATCTATGACATTTTGCATGACAAAATTTCCACTATGGATTTTAAAACGTAAATTGCTTTAGGTAGAACTGAATGGAGGTATTCTGTATTGTTAAGTGATTTTCTGTCAATAATCTACAGCGACTTTTTCCATTTCCCTATGTTAATTTTTAATTATGACCTCTTAAACCCTAAAAAGGGGTCTTTTTAAGAGCCATAGCTCTTTCGAAAAAGGAAATATCTCTCTTTTGATTAAAAAGGATTGAAAACATCAATAAAGCAACAATCTACTGAAAACTTGCATTTTAAATGCTCTCCTAACGCCCGGGGACCAATTCTTTCTGTGGCAGCGTGACCTAATGCGAAAAAGTTTATTTTTTCCTCATATGCTTGGTGCCAAGTTGGCTCATCAAAACTTCCCGTAATAAAACAGTCTAGTTTTTCCTTTGCCGCCTCCACAATTGAACGATAAGCCCCTCCTGAAATCAAACCCACTGTTTCCACCATTTCTTTTCCGCCTAAAGCGACATGCGCTGGATGCTCGTAATAAAGCTCTAATTTTTCTTGGAAAGCTTCTCTCTTTTGAGGCAAAATTTTCCCTCGAACGCCAATCGGAACCTTATTAAAAAAGCCAAAAGGTTTTAAATCTAACCATCCTAAATCTTTTGCAGCTTTCCAGTTATTTCCAAATTCGGCATGAGCATCCAAAGGCAAATGATAAGCGATCAAAGAAATCCCATGCTTCAAAAGCAAAGCGAGTTTTTTTTGTTTACTTCCTACGATGGGAAACTCATCCCGCTCCCAAAAAAGCCCATGATGCACAATTAAGGCCTGACAATTTAAGCGGGAAGCTTGCTGGATTGTTTCTAAGCTCGCAGAGACAGCTATTCCTATGCGCTTAATCTGGTCATGGCCCTCTACTTGTAGCCCATTTGGGCAGTAGTCTACCAAACCAGGAATTTTCAACAGAGTCTCAAGGTACTCAGATAGTTCTTGTAATGTAATCATCCTCATTCCAAAATCAGTTAATAGAGTAGGCTAAACCATTTTTTGTCTTTATTGCTGTATTCCTGTGAAAGTTGGACCTATTTAATAAAGGATGCTCCAAAATGTCAAATGCTATTTCTCGGGCTAAAGAAGCTGCCGGCCAAGCCGCAGCTGAACTTATAAAAGAGGGGATGCTTGTAGGATTAGGAACAGGCTCAACCGCCCATTATTTTATTAAAGCTTTAGGGCAACGTTGCCGAGAAGGATTGCAAATTCAAGCCATCGCTTCATCCGAACATTCTGCGGTTTTAGCTCAAGAACAAAAAATTCCCCTTCTCCCTGCTAACCAAGTCTCCTATTTAGACATAACAATTGACGGGGCAGACCAGATCGATTCTCAAAAAAGGATGATTAAAGGAGGGGGAGGCGCATTATTGCGCGAAAAAATTCTAGCTTTTATCAGTAAAGAAATGGTGGTGATTATTGATTCCTCTAAAATTGTGGAACAATTCGGGTCTTTTCCCCTCCCCGTAGAAATCATTCCATTTGCTTACCAAGCAACTATTAAAAAATTAGACACGTTTGGCTACAAAGGAAAGTTGCGCGAAAAAGAGGGAAGCCCTTATGTCTCGGATAATGGTAATTATATTTTCGATGTTTCTTTATCGGGACCGTGCTCAACACCTGAAGAAGATAACCAAAAAATTCAGTCTATTCCTGGAGTCGTGGAAACAGGCTTTTTCTCTGGATTAGCAGGACGTGTGTTAATTGGCTTCCCAGATGGGCGAGTTGAAATTCGTTCGTGACAAAAAAAAACACCTGACTAAAATACGAATTTAAACTGAGCATCTAAAGGAAGCTATGCATTCTGAATTAATCCCGTTGTCGTTTGATAAGATTATGCAAACCCGTTCGTATACAGTGGTGATTTTAGGGAGTGGTCAGAAGCGATTTGCCATTTACACCGATCCCACGACAGGGCGGAATTTACAAATGTATTTAACAGGCTTAGAAAAATCTCGTCCCCTCACCCACGATTTGATTGATTCAATTTTGCAAGGGTTAGAGGTTAAAATCCTGCAAGTCGTGATTACCGATTTACAAGATACCGTTTACTTTGCTCGTTTATTTCTTGAACAAACTGTTGGAGAGCTGCGACATATTTTAGAAATTGATGCTCGACCAAGCGACTGCCTCACTCTGGCGCTCATGAACAACGTTCCCGTTTATTGCACGCGAGAAGTTTTAGAAAAAACAATTGCCGTGGAAGAATAAGAGTTTAAACATCAAAAAGGAGAGAAAGGCCCCTCTTACTTAAATTTATAAAACTAGTAATTGATATTAAATTTATTGCGTGCGAGGTCTAAAAGGGTTTCAACAGCTTGCTGAGCATCAACTCCCACTGCTGTAACAGAAATGCGGGAGCCCCGGGTTGCTGCTAACATCAAAATTCCCAAAAGAGACTTTGCATTTACCTCAGTTCCTTGATAGGTTAACCAAACATCCGCTTTGAAACCTGCTGCACACTTCACAATTTCAGTTGAAGGGCGTGTATGAAGTCCCCGTTCATTTCGAACTACAAATATCCCCTTAGCCTTGCATCTTTCCATAGGGTTTTGTATCGACATTCTTCCTCCTAATATTTGCAAAACAGGAAAATTTCACTTGCGGGTATATAGATAAATCGACTTAGTATTTACTTGCAAATGTTTTTTTTTTAAAGTCTCAGCATTCAAGCTTTTCCTAGTCAAAATTCCCTTAAATTCAGTATAAAAGCCTCTTAAGCTAGCCTTTTTGAAAAGTTATAAGCTTCAAGTTGAATCCTTTCTTTCACTTTCACAACCAGTATAGCATATGGAGAATTTTATTATGACTGTCAAACCCAGAAATTTAGTCGATTCGAAAGACTGTTGGAATGTAGAAGCTTTATACCCTTCTTTTCAAACTTGGCAAAACGCTTTTACCGAGACGATTGGGGAAAATCCACACCCTTCTTGGCCTGATATCGATGCTTTTAAAGGCCGCTTAGCAGAGAGCCCCCAAACCTTAAAATCCTTGCTCGATCTTCTATTTAAGCATGAAGAAAAACTTTCTAAACTCTACACCTATGCGCATTTAAGAAATGACGAAGATATCGCACACGACCCACATAAGGCAGGATATAATAAGATTGCCGGAGTTATGCATGACTTTAATCAAGCGACTGCATGGATTGAACCTGAACTTTTATCTCAAAATGTGGAAAAACTCCATACGCTTCTCCATTCCCCTATTTTAGCTTCCTATAAGTTTTTTCTCGAAAAAATTTTAAGAAAAAAAGAGCATACCCTCTCTTCGGAAGCAGAAGCCCTCTGTGCAATGGCTGCTAAAGCTATGCAAACACCTTATAAAGCTTTCCACGCCCTTAATGATGCCGATTTTGATTTTGGAGCGGTGGCAGATAGCCAAGGGGAACAAAAACCTTTAACCCATGGAACTTATGGAATTTATTTAAGGGAGCATGATCCACTCCTCAGAAAAAATGCTTTCAATCAGTTACACGGCCAATATCTTAAATATGAAAACTCTCTTAGCGAACTCTTACAAGGAGCAGTTCAAAGCCATTTATTTCATGCCCATTCTCACCGCTATGCCACTTGTTTAGATGCCGCCTTATTTCCAAAAAACATCGATACCCAAGTGTATAAAGCCCTGATCCAAGCGGTCAATGAAGAGCTTCCCTCTCTTCATCGTTATATGAGTTTACGTCGTCGAATATTAGGATTAGAATCTTTGCATTTATACGACATGTACGTCCCTCTCATTAAAGAAGTGGAAATGAAAATTTCCTATCCCGAAGCAGAGGATTTGATTATCGACTCCGTAGCGCCTCTAGGCGCCGAATACCAAAATCTTTTGCGCAAAGGTTTGAAGGAAGAGCGCTGGGTTGATCGCTATGAGAATAAAAATAAAAGATCGGGGGCTTACTCAAGCGGATGCTATGGCAGCATGCCCTATATTCTCATGAATTATAGAGGTCTTTTAAATGACGCTTTTACACTTGCTCATGAAGCGGGTCATAGTATGCACAGTCTCCTTTCCCGAACTTCTCAACCTTATCACTATAGCGATTACCCCATTTTCTTAGCGGAGGTTGCTTCAACCTTTAACGAAGACCTTTTAACCCGACTACTTTTTGAACGTGCCAAGACCAAAGAAGAAAAAATCTATCTTATCAACCAAAAAATTGAAGATATTCGCTCTACTTTATTCCGCCAAACCATGTTTGCTGAATTTGAGCTTTTCATTCACGAGAGGGCAGAAAATAACGAGCCCTTAACCCCCGCAACCATGAAACAAGCCTATCGGAAATTAAATGAAAAATATTTTGGAAGTGAAACAGTGATCCATACTGAAGCAGAAATTGAATGGGCCCGTATTCCCCACTTTTACTATAATTTTTATGTTTTCCAATATGCCACAGGAATCAGTGCGGCTTTGGCTTTAGCCGATAAGGTAGTGACGGAGGGAAAACCCGCGCGCGAAGCCTATTTGCAATTTTTAAAGGGTGGATCAAGCGGATATCCTATTGAAATGCTGCAAGCTGCAGGAGTCGACATGCAAACTCCTAAGCCTGTAAAATCCGCTATCCATAAATTTGACGAATACGTGAAGTTGTTGGAGCAACTTTTATTTTCTTAGCACTCAAATTAAGAATCTGCTAAAAAGGCTTGCAAAAAAATTGCGTGGAGAGATATATCTTTTGATTTCTATAGGCCTGCAAGCCTTGCTTGCAAGATGTAAACATTAAAATAAGGAGAAACCCTATGGCTCAAGCAGAAGAATTGAAAGCGACTCAAGGTAAAAATACCCTTAAGCCGCTCGGCAATCGTGTTTTAGTTCGTCGCCTAGAAACAGAAGAAAAGCTTAAAGGCGGAATCATTCTTCCTGACACTGCAAAGAAAAAACAAGAACAAGCAGAAGTCATTGCCGTTGGAACAGGAAAAAAAGATAAAAATGGCAAGCTCATCCCCTCTCCTGTAAAAGTGGGGGATATTGTTCTGATGGAAAAATACTCGGGTCAAGAAGTGACTCTTGGCGATCAAGAATACGTCATCGTGCGTGGAGATGACTTGATAGCTATCATCCAGCAATAAGAGACAACTACTATAAAGATCTTTAAGGAGCAATGAACATGGCTGCAAAGAATATCAAATTTAAAGAAGATGCGCGTCAAAATATTCTAAAAGGAGTCCGCACTTTAGCAAATGCTGTCAAAGTGACCCTCGGTCCAAAAGGACGCAATGTCATTATCGATAAATCTTATGGGGCTCCTCACATCACAAAAGACGGTGTAACAGTTGCCAAAGAAATCGAGTTAGAAGACAAGCATGAAAATATGGGCGCTCAAATGGTGAAAGAAGTCGCCAGCAAAACTGCCGATAAAGCTGGAGACGGAACCACAACGGCAACCGTCCTTGCAGAAGCCATCTTTAGTGAAGGGCTTCGCAACGTCGCAGCTGGGGCTAACCCCATGGATCTCAAACGAGGGATGGAAAAGGCTGTTAAAACAATTGCCAAAGAATTAGAAACTCTCAGCAAACCTATTAAAAACCAGCAAGAGATCGCTCAAGTCGCGACCATTTCTGCAAACAATGACCCTGAAATCGGGAAAATCATTGCAGATGCCATGGAAAAAGTGGGTAAAGATGGAACGATCACAGTAGAAGAAGCCAAAGGTTTTGAAACAACCTTAGATGTGGTAAAAGGTATGAACTTTGATCGCGGTTATTTGTCTGCTTACTTTATGACAAACCCAGAAACGCAAGAGTGTATTCTTGAAAATGCCTACATTTTAATTTACGAAAAGAAAATTGCAGCAATCAAAGAATTAATTCCTCTTTTACAAACTGTCGCAGAAAGTGGTAAACCTCTTTTGATTATTGCAGAAGATGTGGAAGGCGAAGCGTTGGCCACGCTTGTGGTGAACCGTTTAAGAGCTGGACTTAAAATTTGTGCTGTGAAAGCTCCTGGATTTGGTGATAGGCGCAAAGCAATCCTTGAGGACATCGCCATTTTGACAGGTGCTCAAGTGATTAGCGAAGAGCTTGGAATGAAGCTCGAACAAGCCACCATTGAGATGCTGGGAAAAGCAAACAAAGTGATTGTCAAAAAGGATGACACAACCTTGATCGAAGGGCAAGGCGATAAAGAACGTCTAAAAGATCGAGTGGCCCAAATTAAGCGTCAAATTGAAGAAACAGAATCTGACTACGACCGAGAAAAATTACAAGAACGGCTTGCAAAACTGGCAGGTGGCGTTGCTGTGATTCGCGTAGGTGCTGCCACTGAAGTAGAAATGAAAGAGAAAAAAGATCGCGTAGATGATGCTCAGCACGCCACAGCCGCAGCGATTGAAGAAGGAATTCTTCCCGGCGGTGGAGTGGCATTTGTTCGCTGCATCCCTGCCCTGAATAAACTCGCCTCAACTCTTGAAGGCGATGAAAAAACGGGCGTCCTCCTTATTACGCGTGCGCTTTCAGCTCCCCTTCGCCAAATTGCAGAAAATGCTGGACAGGAAGGCTCTATCATTTTGCAAGAGGTAGAAAAACTACCCGTCACTCACGGCTATAACGCTTTGACTGGCGAATATGTAGATATGTTCAAATCAGGCATTGTAGATCCTAAGAAAGTCACTCGCTGGGCATTAGAAAATGCCGTATCGATTGCTTCCCTCTTGTTGACCACAGAGGCCACTGTAGTGGAAATTCCCAAAGAAAAGGCAGCGCCAGCAATGCCAGCAGGAATGGATTACTAATCCACTCCCCTAGCAGTCTAACAATGAAGAGCCCGGAAAACGGGCTCTTTTCACTAGCTCCCTTTCCCTTTTTTTTTACACTTTGTAGGATTGCCCCACGATTTTTTATCTTGCTCTTTTTAACATACTCAAAACCGAGGAACAGAAAGCAAGGTAAAAAAAGAAGAAATAAAGGCAAGAAAGATAAGCAAAAGAGCTTTATTTATTTGAGTTCAATATAAAAGTAAGGCTGTTGGTCAACTTGAACCTTAAGGATTGCTTGCTCAATTAGAGCTTGCCAGCTAGCCGCTCCCCCTTTTTTAACTTCTTTAGCCATGCAGTGTACCCAAGCATTCGTAAATAGGCCTCCGTCCACTGTACACCAGGCAAACTCTCCCGTCTTTGCACCTGCAAGTAAAATTTTTCCTCGACACTCGCAAAACAAGGCGGAATAAGCGTCGAGGATTGTTGCAAGGTTTTCCATACTCATACTTCTCGCCACTAAAGGGGGAGCGAACAAATCAGGAATGATATTGTTGCAAACATCCGCGAAGACGATCAGCAAGCGGGAATGTTTGTTTTCAAGGGTCCTGACAATTAAATCAAAATCAGCTCCGTTATTTTCATATGTCACATAAAGATTAGGCCAAGGGCTTTCTTTCCTTTTTGTCCGATAACCGTGCCCGGAAAAATAGAATAAAATCACATCGTCCTCCCCCACTGAGAGGTTCTGGATAGTGGATAATATCTCTGAGGAGGTGATTTTTTCTCCTATCATTAGATACTTGCGCATAGGAAGATTAGCAAACAGAGAAATTTTGGAAATCTCCGCTTCTATTTTTTTTAAGTCCATTTTAACAGACTGGCTAATATTTGCTGCAATCGTATCCGCCACTATAATCGCATGCAAATCCCCCGCTTCTGCGCAGGTCTTAAAAATTAAAGCTAAAATAATAAAAATAGGAGCTATACGCATAAGGTCTTCTTTTACTCCGCTGTTGGGAAAGGGGCAACTCAGCTTTTCCTGTTTTGAAGGGAAAAAACGGTCTCAAACTAAGCTACCTTCAATTCAAATTTTTATCCTCAGATCCTCAGCTTTTCTCTTAAATAAAAAAGCTTTGTTTCCAACTATACGCTCATTATCTATAGGGGTCTAAAAACTATAAGCTTACCCATTGTATACTAAAACATTCTTTACTTCAAAATTTACTTAAGCTTATCATTAAAATAAAAAATACAACAACTTGTAAACATAAGGAGCCCCTTATGGTTGACCGAATTAACGAAGGGTGGCAAAGATACAATCCTACTTTTGAGCCTAATAGGGCAACTCTTATGCGAGAAAATCCTCTTTATAAGGCTAAATCCTTTCGAGGAGGGCTCCATGCAAAAGATCCGGAAATCTCAGCGGTTGGAAAAAACTCTATCCACGACACACCCAGCGCTCCTAAAGATTTATCCCTCTGGGCCAAATTCAAACTTAAAGCCCAGATTTTTTTTTCCTCCCCCTCTTCGATCTCTGCCAGAATGATAAATTATACGCAAAAACGGCAGTTCTTTTCTTTTGTAAAAAGCCAAAGGGCCGAAGATCTTCAAAGTACGCGGAAAGGCTTTCAAGTAAATTCTTCAAAACTGACAGTTATAGAAAGTGCAGAAGCGTTAGCTTCTCTTGCCGAAAACCTACAAGGAATTAAGCATGCAAACGAGATGGTGGAAGTTGCCTTTGAAGGACTGCCCACCCTCCATTTACCTCAGCAATTCCAAAAAGATTTCCCGCGGATGAACGCCTTTAGTGTGGGAGAAAATACCTTTAAAATTGCTTATCAAAACGGCAAAGACCGCCACTCTACCATGGTAGAAGCCGATGAAACGATGTTGCAATATCTCGATAATAATAAAACCTTGCAAACTAATGTGCAAAATCTCATGACTCAATCTATGCTTGTAGAGCCTACAGCCTATGTTTCAGAGCATGGCAAGTATATTGCAAATGGCTCCAATTTTCCCCAACATTTTAGCATTCAAGTAAAAGACAACAACCTCCATATTACTATTATCAAAGGGTTTAAACTTTATCATCCAGACAATATAGAACAAATTGTCGGATACAGAGCTGTAAAAAGAGAGATTGTTATACCAAAAGATGCTTTAAAAGAAGAAATTCCTCAGAAATCTTTGGCCTCTGAGGCAAAAACAGCAGATGAGCTAATTTCTGGGGCTAAAGTCATAGATACCTATACACCGGTTCTCAAGTTCAAGAACTCGCCTTCTGAAACCACCGTGACCCATGCTTTGTATGCCCAGCTTGGCTTTCACCCAACAAGCGCGACAACCTAGAATGCTAAAAACCGCTTCACAAGCTATTCAAAAGCATCCCATGCAAAAAAATGAAAAAAAATGCAAATCTCTTTGCATTAAAATATCCAATTTCATAAGATTATGACTTCTTAAATGATCCGGATTAGCTCAGCGGTAGAGCAGTGGACTGTTAATCCATTGGTCGTAAGTTCGAATCTTACATCCGGAGATTCGCTGATTGATGTGATACTGCTATGAGCACACAAAATGGCTCACGCAGTGTTACAAACAGCTTTTTCCCATCCAATTTCAAGTTAGAAAAGACAAAAATCAATCATCGCTGTGTTTCAGGCAATTTCGAACTCGTGAAGATTTCTTTCGCTCCCTTCGCCCAATCTAATACTGTCTTCGCTGTGATCAGCAGGCATGTATCGCCTGTGTTGACATAAGCCTTCATTTCTGGCGTAATCTCTTGTTGTCGTTTTTTATACTCCCCAAGCTTTTGCTGATAGGCCTCTGAATCCATAGCTCCATCCAAATACATATCAATGAGTTTGGATAAACGATTTTGAATGTGGCCTAGCCCTTTTCGTAGAGTCTCTGGGGAATGTAAAAAAAGCTTTCCTAACATGGGCAAACCGCCTATGAAGTATAACTTCACAACTGACTATATCGGCGATAGGCCTTTCCCTCTTTTGGCCCAAATTTTTCCCTTAAAATTTAAGGCTTAGCTAAGCTGGCAAAAAGCTCAAAAAGATTTCTAAACTTTTAAATATCTTGTATTTATGCTTAGTGAAAGGTTGGGTGCTGCTTAGTTGCAAATAAAATTATCAATCTGTTGGTCGCTAATTTAATTCAAATCTAGTATTCGTAGTTTTTTTTGGCGGGCAATTTCAAATTCAATGCTAGACCTAAGAGGCTATGAAAAGTGGGCAGGCACAGACTCTTAAATGACCCTCACTAGTCCCGCCAGCGGAAGTGCGTGCCATATGAGGGAATTTCTCCTTCATCTTTGCATTATTAAATTAATTTTAATTTGAGGAATCTCGCCTTGATAAAAATACAACACTTAAAAATATTTGTTCTAGCAGTAATCGCAGCTTTTTTCTCCCTGGTTACCCTCAATAACATCGTAGATTATGAAACCAACCATTGGTGCGTTCAAAGCACTCTAGCGATGGAAAGCGTCCAAGCCTCCAATGTAGTGTGGCGAGCCATTCAGTCACCTTGGGTTATCACCTCGGCTTACATCCTTATTATCCTCGTTGAAGCCACTATAGCCTTGCTCTGCTGGCTTTCGGTTATTTTGATGTTGTTAAAACGCGGTGGAAAACGGTTGGGACTGTTAAGCCTAACACTTGCTTTTGGACTATTTATGTTGGGATTTGTCGTTATCGCTGGAGAATGGTTTTATATGTGGCAACACTCCGCCTTAGCAGACATGCAGCAAAAAGCAGCTGTCTTTGCCGTAGTTATGTTAAATAGCATGCTTTTTGTCGCATACGAGGAACCTTAAAGGTAGAAAAAGTCGAAGACATTTGAATAGGCACTTCATTCATTTTTATTACTTTTGTTTCAGCTGGTCATCAAAGATTTTAACCCTTCTCCTTTTAGTTAAGAGCAGTTTTTTTATTTGACTAAACCTTCTTTTCTCCCTTGCTTATCACCCAAAAGGGAAAAACTAGATCATACGTAGCGAAATAGTTTTCAAAGAAAAGATGGCATCTTTTTTTTAAAAGCCTCAATCTTGAATTTAAGGTTTATTAACATCCAGGAAAAGGCAAACCTAAGCTAGAAGCCATTCTAAGGCTTTTTAATCTTAGGATTTTTTTAAAATGAAGAATAGCCCAAATTTCTACCCATAAATCCCCTATTCGAGCTATGTTAAATGGTGCAGTTACGGGAGGGCAATTTTTTGGCTTTTAGAGTTCCCTAACCGGTAGCCGTTGTGGTCCCCTGTTCTTAAGAGGAAAAAATGCCTGAAGCTTCGCAGAATAATGACTTATTTAAACTTGTTGAAAAATTTGAAACAAATGCTCAGAATTTCGGATTTTATTGGGAACATATCGACCAATTAATTGAACAAATTCACAGTGAATGCCTTGAGGTTCAAGAAGCATGGCAGCAAAAGGATAGAGCTCATTTACAAGAAGAGATCGGAGATCTGATACAAGCCTCTATCTGCCTTGCGGTCTTTTGCCATTTTGACCCGCATGATACTTTGTTAAAAAGTGTGGAAAAATTTCAAAAAAGATACGCAGCTATGGTTGCGTTGGTTAAGAATGATGGCTACGTTAACTTGCAAAACCAACCCATGGAAGTTCTGATGCAATACTGGAATAAAGCTAAAAAAGAAAGCCTTTAAAAAAAGCCCAAGTGCATTTAAATAGGTTTACTTCGCTCACACTCGATTAAGGTTTCTGAGGCTTGCCCTTTTAACATCCTCTCGATTCACAATGCGCGACCTTTACAGAAAGCTGTTTCCTTTTTCTCCTGCTTTTGAAGAACCTTAGGCGCGCACTGTAATGAGCTAGCGCAATGCTAACAATAGCTTGGCAAGCTTTTGCCTCTCAAAGGGTTTAAATAAGCTTATCAACCGACAGGTAAAGAGATTGAGGGGCCTAGCCTCATTCTAGGCCCTTTAATTCTTTTATTTCTTATCAAAAAAGGAAGAAAACTTTTCTCTATATTCATGGACTGTCGCATTAGTAGCAATTTTATGTTTCCAGCGGTCGTGATTTGTTTGAGAAACCATTTTAGCTAACTCTTCAAGATTAGAACCGTCAGTGGATAAGATTTGTTCTTTAATTTTATCTTTCAAAATTTCCATCCATGCTTCATCTGCCATTTCCAATAATTGGTGCGCAAAATCTTTTTCGACCACAGCATGGTGGTGATGCTCACAGCACTCATGTTCACCGTGAGGATGATGATGATGGTGGTGGTGATTATCTCCACAGCCACATGAACCACAGCAATGATCTTGATGATTGTGATGGTGAGACATTTTTCCCTCCTATAAAACGAGTTTAATAAAGTGAATAAGTTTAATTGTTTGATAACAGACCAAAGCACGAAAATCAAGAAAAGTTTCTCTCTTTTGCTTTAAACTTTTTCTGCCTTGGTTTAATTTCTAATTATCTTATAGAGACGTATTTATCGATCATTCCCTCTTTCGAGAGCACGACTTGCCAAAGTTGAAGGCTTCTTGCGCGAAAGCTTCCGGCACAGGATAAAAGATAATAACTCCATAGGCGATAAAATTTTTCCCCATATTTTTTGGAAAGCTTGTCCCAATTTTTAACAAAATTGCCATACCAAGCCATAAGAGTTTTGTCATAGTCTTGCCCCAAATTATGCAAGTCTTCCATCACAAAGAGCCCTTCGATAGATTTTCCTATTTGAGCAATTGAGGGGAGATGCCCATTGGGAAAAATATAAGTACTAATCCACGGATCAGCGAGAGTGGCCGTGACGTTGGCCCCAATGGTATGTAAAAGAAATAGCCCCTTCGGAGCAAGGTGCCGGTAAACCACTTCCATGAACTCTCGATAATTTTTTTCTCCAACATGCTCAAACATCCCAATTTCTAAAATCCGGTCATAAATCTCCTGCTTCATATCCCGATAATCTTGCATTTTTATTTCCACAGGCAAACCCTTTGTTACCGAGCGTGCATAATCGGCTTGATTATCCGAAAGGGTAATACCTGTCACCTGCACTCCATAATTCTCTGCTGCAAACTTAGCAAAACCTCCCCAACCGCATCCGATATCCAACACTTTCATTCCGGGAAGTAAATGCAACTTTTTGCAGATTAAATTATATTTAGCTTTTTGAGCCTCTTCTAGCGTCCGCGCATGTTCCCAATACCCGCAACTATAAGTTAAAGTAGGGTCAAGCATATTTTGGTAAAGGTCATTTCCAATTTGGTAATGTTTATCAATCACTTCTAAGCTCTTTTTTTTGGTTTGCAAATTAAAAAGCTTCGCTCTTATAGTATCCCACAGCATAATCCCGGACTTGGCAAACTGCTGATCCAAGTTAGCCCCTAATAATTTTGAAAAGCATATATCGAGGGCCTCGCAATCCCATATCTTCTCCACATAGGCCTCCCCAAAGCCAAGCGATCCATCTCGCCATATCCGATGATAAAACTCCTCATTGTGTATGCGTATATCCCAGGGGCGCGTTCCGTTAATTTGAATATCTGCTAAAGCGGCAAGATTTTGGATGGTGTGTTTAGGTGAACGGCCTGAAAATCGAGGAAAAAATAACACGCCAATCCCCAGCAGGAGAGAGATAAAAAAAATAGCTAAACTCAACCATTTTAAAATTTCCATTTTCGTCTCCTTTTTAATCCGAATTAGGATTGAAAAATTTGTGCAAAAACAATCCTTTCATCTAGACAATGAAGCAGCCTAAAAGAACAACCAAATTCTGCACAAAACTACTTTATTAAAAAGCTAAATTTATTAATTACATTGAAACTATTCTCAATTAAAAATAAATCAAAAAAATGGTGGAATTCTGCAACAGAGGAATATCGGTTTAGCTATTTGCCCACACAAGCGAATGCGATTGACTGGAAAAGCTGGCAAAAGAAGGATTTTTGGGAAACTCGTGTACGAAAGGTAGGATGGCATTTGCAACTTTAATGCTTTCAGAAATTGGCCGGTTCACATTAGGTTATTTTTTTTAAGAATAGGGAACTATTTTTAAAAATTTTTACTAAATAAATCATGGGCGATTTTTATACCTTCTCAACTTGACATGTTTTTGCTGAGATGGAAGCTATTCTGAAAAGGATGGGCTTTCTATGCTCTTCATGGGAAATAGTTTTTGCTATTTCTTGCGCCTTTTCAAATTGGCCAGTTTCTGCTAAGAGAGTAGAAATCTCTGAGAGTGCGTAATCTTTTTCGTCTTCCCCACGAATTGTCATTGCAATTTCTAGTGACTTATCAAGCTGGCCAGTTTCTGCTGATTTGGAAGCTATTCTGATAAGAATGGCATTTCTCTGCTTTTCATCAGAAATCGTCTTTGCAATTTCTAGCGACTTATCAAGTTGGCCAGATTCTGCTAAGAGGGTAGAAATCTCTGAGAGTGCGTAATCTTTTTCAGATTCCCAAACATTTGCGTTTACACATTCTAGCGCTTTAATAAACTGGCCAGATTCTGCTAAGAGGATAGAAATCTCTGAGAGGGCGTAATTTTTTTCGAACTCCCCAGGTATTGTCTTTACAATCTCTAATGCTTTTTCAAGATGGCCAGCCTTTGTGAAGAGGATAGAAATCTTTGCAAGAGCTTTACTTTTTTTGTATTCATGAGGAATTGTATGCCCAATTTCTAAGGCTTTATCAAGATGGCCGGCTTCTGCTAAAAGGATAGAGACCTTTGAGAAAGCTTTACCTTTTTCGTCTTCGTCGGAAAGGTTATGCGCAATTTCTAGGGCTTTCCCAAGCAGATTTTTTCTTACTAGTTTACTTATGCCATCCCAAATACATGGGTAGTAATGTGTAGCTGGATCAAAAATACCTTTGAAAAGCCAAGGCAATTCTAAGACTTGGGCTCGTTCTTTTAATTCTTTACAGTATTCTGGATAGCGGGTTAAGACAAACAAAAATTTAATTTTTTCACAGAAAAGAGAACTTGCCAGTTGAATAAGTGTCGCTGATGCTGATAAGTTGAGGCTGTTTTTTATTTTTTCTAAATCTTTTAAATTCTCATGCCAAAATTTTAAATTCTCCTGCCAAACTTTTAAATTCTCATGCCAAAAGTCACTACTATAATCATATGACAACCAACTAGCGTTTTGCTCAGCATCAAAAAAGAAAGCTTTTTGAGAATCACAGTGATCCATTACACATTGAATAAGTTTGCAAAGGAGGAAAGCCTCTTTTCTTTTTGCGACCTGTATGAGCGTTGTATTCCATTTTTTATTGACTTCTGAGCAATTTTTATAATCTTCCCCTCCTAGAGCACTTAATATTTGTTCAAATATTTCCTGAGGCAGATCTTCTAACTCGAGGGATGGACTTAGGTTCAAAGAGCGATTTTCTTTTCTCCTTTTAGGTGGGGGATTATCGCACTGTGCGTTATCCCCTGAATTAGGTATGTGCTTTTGCTTGATAACGTTATTTGGTTTAGCCCAACTGTTCGTATTTCCAATGAAAGGAAGGCCAGAAATAACCTGGGGGAGGTTTAATGATTTTATTTTTTCAATGATTGCGACAAATGCCTCCTCTTTCTCTTTTCCCTTGGCGTATTGCGCTTTGCTCTCAATCCTTTTTACTATATTGACTAATGTGTCTTTATCCCCACTTGTCAAAAATCTTTGGTTTTTTTCAGCAAGCTCGCAAACGACTTCCGCCACTTTCAAAGGCATTTTCAGCTTTGTGCTGCTGGTTAGCTTAGTCGTTAAATAAAGGTTAGGTGTATCGCTAATTGATTTAATCTCAGCTAAAGTGTTGCGAAATTCATTCAAATTATTGGCAATTAAGAACGACATAAACGACTCTCTTCCTTAAAGCTTTTTAAGTTAGTTACGATAAATAACTTAAGATAGTTATACTAAATAGCTCAATTTTTTCCCAATTTCTTTAAAATCTTATGAGAGGGCAATTGATCTTTCAGATAAAAATTAATCGATTGATTGCTTCTTGCAAAAGGCGAAAGGGGCTTAGCGCTATTTAGAAAGTGAAGGCTTTCCCTCCCTTGCAACTTTAATCTCATCTATCTTTAACAAACAGATGGCTTTATAAGCATTTTACCTATTTGCCATGGATTACTTAGATAATGCCCTGCTGGCTAACTTGATAAAGCATTAGAATTTGCATAGATAATTTTTTACAAATCCAAAAAAGTTAGAGCTCTCTCACAGGTCTCTATCATCTTAGCAGAAACTATAGGCTCCTAAGTTTAAAAGAGGAAAGAGCGGAGAGGCATTTATTTCGGCAAAGCCCCATCAATCACTTTATTTTGTTAAATTAAAAATAAAAATCATAATATACATTGAATTTATTTTTTATTTGAATTAATTTTAAAATACAAGCACACAAAACGTGTAGATAATCTCCTGTGGATTGATTAAATAATTACCTCTGATAAAAGTTTACAAAATTTAATAATTGAAGTGAATAAAGGTGAAATTATGAAAAATTTTAAAGAAATTGCAGTAGCAGGGATCGTTTTCTTAGTAACATCTTCTATCTTACATGCTTTTGAAGATGCTAACCGGACCTCCAGTCCTGTGACAACTCCTTCAAAAACCAATCCCTCAGCTCTTAATCCTTCAGGAAAAGAGGCTGCCAGTCAATCAAGCACACAAAATATTCCTAGTCAGAATGCCGCGCAGCAAAATACCCCCTCCTCAAGTCCGACCTCTACAGTTACTCCCTCGAGTTCAGCCACTTTAAACAACTACAAAGCACAAGCTCCCTCTACCGCTAATCCCCGTCGCCCCAAACCTTCCTACAAAATGGTGGCAGAAGCAGATGTGCGTACTCATTCAGGAGCTTCACTGGATGACGATATTATCCAAAAAATCCGCTGGGGAGTTAAGAATGACAAAACGATTTCCGATAAAGGCAAAAGTATCCAAGTCGCGGTGACTAAGGGTGAAGTTACCTTGATTGGAAATGTGGCTACTCAAAGCGAAAAAAATAAAATTGAATCCCTGGTAAAACAAATCGACGGCGTGCAAAGAATTAATAGCAAGCTGTCCATCTCTAGTAAATAACTTTAAGTCCTAGCCTAATAGCAATAATAGGCTAGGACTTTCCTTTACTTTATTTGCAAAAAAAGAGGCCTCCGTTAACCTCCAATTTATCTGACTTCCACATCCCCGGAATGTAATAAAGGCAACTTATAACCAATAAGTTATGTTAAAACAAAATCTCTCTCCTTCTCGCCTTTTATTCCTAAACAGCGTACATTAACATTTTTAGCTATCTTGTTTTATAACCAACTATTTAAGTGAAACCATTTGCCACCAAACTCAAGGTAGCCATCTACTTTTTATCTATTTTTGAGGTCGCTCCCATGGAAGCTCCATTTTCCCTTTCCCCTTGTATGAACTTAAACCCCTCCTCTTATTTTAATCCCTATCAGCAGGTGACTTTTATTTGTTCGGGTGGTGAGCAGCAGAAAGTATTCCTGGGGTTATTTAGTGAATGGCCTCACTTAGAAAAAATTTTTAACAGTTCCCACCCCATAAAAATTTCCCTTTCAGAAACCACCTTTTTCCTTCTCTTAAATTGTTTAGGCTACTTAAGCAATCCCTCTTCTAGTTTTTTAATAACTAGTTTTTTAGAAAAAAACCTAAAAAATTTAAGCGAACTTTATGAACTCAATCAATTTGCTCATCAATACCAAATGGAAGAGCTGATGATTTGCCTAGAAGATTATATTAAAGTTCCCTCTTTTTTAGGGGCTATCCAGCAAAAACAATTAGATGACCTTTACGCGGTGATCTATTCAAACCGGGAAAATGAAACTGATCGTCTATTAGCAAAAAAGATTATTGTCCAACATCTATTTTTTCATAATCAATTCCGCTCAACCCCTGCGCTAGGTTCAAAGAAAGAAATCGAGAATTTAACTGAGCGTTACATGAGGAGTTTTGATTTGGAAGCTCATCCCCCTGTGGCAGAGCTTTTTGCTTGTATAGAAAGCCTATTGTCGTGCGAAATACCCTCTACAGAAAAAGCGTTAAATTTTCTTTTTATAACCCAATCACACATTTTAAATTTTTTTAAACTTAAAGCCGCAAAAAACCTGCCTTTTTCTATCACCATCAGCTCTATTTATACGGACATTTTTTATTCTCTTTTTCATGTCGCTAGTCAAATTCAAACCTTTACGGCTGCAGAATATTTCTTTAACCAACTTTTAAACCTTACTCTTCCTAACTTAGAATTTACTCCTCTTAAAGCGTTTGAAAAAAAGCTCATCACCCAAGAAATCAAATTTTCTTATCCGTTTAGCTCTCAAAAGGGAGCTTTATTTTGCCTACTTTTTAACGAAATTGTCAAAAACATGCAATCTTCCGAAATTGGGCCACTTGTTCAACTATTTTTCAGGATCATTCATACCTGTGAAAAACCTAAATCCATGTTTTTATCTCTCATAGATGTGCTACCTGCGTATGTAGTAAAAATTTTGGCTTTACAATTAGAAGCGGTTGACCAAATACAAAATTACTTAAGACAACTAGAAAGGATTATGCGGCTTTACAAAGAGTTAAAGCCGTGGATGGAACAAAATGGGGGGAATGCGGATTTATTAATTGAAGCATATGGGGAAACTTCTCCTAAAGCCAAGCTGGCACTTACGGAAAAAGTTTTTTTAGACAACCATGCCCTTGTGGAAAAAATTTTGGAATATAGGCGCCATTATCACCCTATTTTTCTAACTCCTGTTGTGCGCTACATTTATTTTCATCTTTCACTTCCTCTAAAACTAAAAAACACTCTTCTCTTAAATTTTCCCTTCCTTGAAAAAGAGGCAAGCAATTTGCCCTGTCTCGCCTATTCCGATTTAACTTCAGAATCCCCCCTCACTTGGGCAAAAACGAGGCCTCCAGAAGTTTTAAGTCATTGGTTAGGATTAAACGACAGGGAAAGCCATCAAACATTTCCATCTCTCATGCAATTCGCCATCCAAAATTTAAACCTTAGCCATTTTCAAATTATTTTTTTAAAATTGAAAAATGAACCTCATTTAATGAGAGTGTTTTACGAAAATATTATCCATCTTTTTAAAAACAGATTTGTCCTGGAGCCCTCTTATTCTACTTACCAAATTATCTTTCACTATGGAATTCCCGCCATTGAATATCTACAACACCCTCCTCAAGATTTTATTCCGGCGTTAGAGACTCTCGTGAAATTAAAGCTATTAGAAGCCATGAAATACATTGAATTTTTTTTCACAAAATTTGGCTTAAAAAAGAATAGCCAACCCTCTTTTTTCGCCGCCAAAATGCTCCTAGGAGAAATAGAAGAAATAGAATCCTTATTAAAGCCTGAAACTGACCTTTCTTTTTTAAATCAAACATTAACCCTTTTACAAAACGAGGATAAAACATTTGTTAGAATGCCTGACAATACCTATTTCAAATTAATCCGGTATGCACAAACACAATTAAAAAAATGGAGTGTAGTAAAAAAGGAATCAGCTTTCCCTTCGTTTTATTTTTTCCTCCTATCTGAACACCTTCACAGAAGAGAGATTAAATCTGCTCAAGTGTTAAGAGAAAGGGTACTCAAAGAGGTGGCAGAAGCGCATCTTCAATATCTGGAAACCTTGCTGCGCCATAAGTTAACCCATTTGGATTCTACCCTTGCGAAAACTTTTTTTAGGATTTTAAGTGAATGCCCCCATGCCAAAAAAGCCTTAAAGCAATGGGCTATTCAATTAGCCCACAGAAATGACACCTATTTTTTTAAAAATGTCGTGGCATTTTTTTTCGATTGTTTTGAAGCTAAAAAGTTTTTAAACTATATTTATATTTTTCAAGGCACTTTTATCAAACATTTAAAGTGCTATTCACAGAAAGAATTTCACCAATTTGCCTTTAATTTTTCAGCCTCTTTAGATGAAACATTGCCTCTAGCTTATAGAACCTTTAAAAAGTCGCAGCTAATCTCCTCTACCAGGCAAACTCCTCTTATTTTTAAATAAGGAGACAATCTCTGACGGTTCTTATTTCCAGTAATAAAGTCTTAGAGCATTTATAATGACTGAAATAGAGCTCAAGCTCATCGCCAAGGCTGCGACAATAGGGCTAAGCAACCAGCCTGTAAAAGGATAGAGAATTCCCGCAGCTAAGGGAATTCCTAAGCTGTTGTAAATGAATGCTAAAAAGAGATTTTGTTTGATGTTTCGCATAATTGCTCGGCTCAGTCTGATCGCTTTTGCAATCCCAAGTAAGTCCCCTGAAACTAAAGTTACCTCTGCGCTCTCCATAGCCACATCTGTTCCTGTTCCCATGGCAATTCCGACATCAGCAGCTGCTAAAGCAGGCGCATCATTAATCCCATCTCCCGCCATCGCTACCTGGCTATTTTTCTTTTGCAGATTTCTTACAAAAGTTTGCTTATCAACAGGAGAAATTTCGGCCACTACTTCATTTATCCCCAATTGGTCGGCCACAGCCTGAGCGGTTTTCAACCGATCGCCTGATAACATGACGATTTTATTTTCCATCCGGCGTAATTCAGAGATAGCTTGTGGGGTTGTAGATTTGATCGGATCCACCATAGACAACAAGCCAGCAGCAACTCCATCGACGGCGATATGTAAAATAGTCTCAGCAGCCTCTGTTCTTTGCTCAAGCTCCGTCAGTAATCCTAAATCCTGAATATTAAGCTGTTTTAAAAAATGCAGTTTTCCAATAAAAACCTCTCTCCCCTCAATTTTTCCTTTTACTCCGCCCCCCGCCACGGAAATAAAACCTTCGGACTTAGCAAGGGAGATAGAACGTCTTTTAGCTCCCTCTACAATAGCCCGAGCTAAAGGGTGTTCACTGTTTTGTTCAATTCCTGCAGCTAGATAAAGCAAATCTTTTTCTTTCCATGCCCCTAGCGCAAAAACTTGATTTAAAATCGGTTTTCCCTCAGTTAACGTCCCAGTTTTATCCACCACGATTGTTTGGACTTTTTCTAGTTTTTCTAAAGCTTGGGCATTTCTAATTAAGATCCCCTCTGCCGCTCCACGCCCTATTCCCACCATGATTGACAAGGATGTCGCTAGCCCCAGTGCACAGGGACAAGCTATCATTAAAACAGCGACAGCATTCAATAAACCATACACGAAAGCAGGCTGAGGACCCCACGTATACCACCCCATAAACGTCAAAATAGAGGCGAGAATAACAAGTGGAACAAAATACCTAGCAATTCTATCGGTTAATTTTTGAATAGAAGCTCGACTTCTCTGCGCCTCTGCCACCCTCTGTACAATTTTTGCAAGTTGGGTATCTTTTCCAATTTTGTCGGCGCGCATTAAGACAGTGCCAATTTGGTTAATGGTTCCTGTTAACAGCGTATCATTGACTTCTTTCTCCACTGGCATAGGCTCCCCTGTCATCATGGCTTCATCAAAAATACTTTTTCCCTCTACAATGATCCCATCAACTGGAACTTTGCCTCCAGGTTTAATTCTTAAAATATTTCCGATCTGAACCTCTTCTACCGGAATTTCATATTCAATTCCCTCCTTTATCACATAGGCTGTTTTAGGTGACTTTTCTAAGAGGGCTTGGATCGCTAGTCCAGTTTTGCTAAGGGCTTTTAATTCCAATACTTGTCCCCCCAAAACTAAGACAGTAATCATAGCGGCAGTTTCAAAATACAGAGGAGTTAATCCTTGATGATGCAAAGGAGAGGGAAAAAGAGAAGGAACAAATAGGGCAGCTATACTATACAAAAATGCGGCAGAGATTCCTAATGAAATGAGGCTAAACATATTGAGGTTCCACCTTCTGAAGGACTGCCAACCTCGCTGGAAAAATGGCCCACCCGCCCATAACACAACAGGCAAGCTCAACGCAAATTGAACGGATCTAAATACCCAAGAGGCAAAAAATTGGGAAACAAACATTCCTCCCATAGAGAGAAGAAATAAGGGAATTGTAAAAAGAAGCGCGATCCAAAATCTATTCTGCATCTCGCGTAATTCCTGATTTTCTTCTTTTGTAAATATTTGAGGTTCAAGGATCATTCCACAAATTGGGCAATTACCTGGATAAGCTTGTTGGACTTCTGGATGCATAAAGCAGGTATAAAGTTTGGCATGCTTCACTGCTTGAGTGGCGGCTAAATATTTTGTAGGATTACGCCTAAACTTTTCCAAGCAAGCCTTACTACAAAATAGATAGCTCTTTCCTTCGTGAGTTAATCGGCCAGCTTCATGCGATTGCTCGACTTTCATGCCGCATACGGGATCTGTGTTAACGAAGTTTTCAACCATTGCAACCTCACTAATTTTTTTTAAATATTCATTTAAAATAAGACCTGTTATAATACATCTACCATTTTTAAACTTTAAATTTTAAATAAATCATGTTACTTCCTCTTGCCTATTACGGAAACCCGGTTCTCCGGAAAAAAGCGACACAAATTGAAAAAATTGACGATTCTATTCGCCAATTAGCTGCAGATATGATTGAAACCATGCACGCCACTAATGGGATTGGCTTAGCGGCTACTCAAATCGCTCAGCTCCTCTCTATCTTTGTGACTTGCGTTCCTATTGCTCAAGAAGATGGGAGTTGGATTGAGGGCAAGGATCGGGTCTTTATTAATCCAAAAATTTTAACGTACAGCCAAGAATTCCACGTTTTTTCTGAAGGCTGCCTCTCTATTCCCAAATTATTTGCCAATGTAGCACGTCCTGAAAGGATTAAAATTCAGGCGATGGATCTAGAAGGACATACTTTCGAAGAAACCATGACAGGTTATGAAGCCACTAATTTCATGCACGAAAATGACCACTTAAATGGAGTTCTTTTTATCGATCGCTTAGAGCGCAAGGAAAGAAAAAAAATTGAACCTATCTTGCAACAAATCAAGAAAAAATATGCTTTGAAAAATTAATTCTTAAACAAAAAAACTTGTTATAAAGGAAAAGATGTTCAATTTTAATCTTAGATACGTGTGGGAGTCTAAGGGATGTATGATTCATTTGACAAAGAACATCTTAAGAAATTAATCCATTTGCATAATCGCAAGGAGATTACGCAAGCCGTTAAAACTTCTTTACCAGCAGATTTAGCAGAGCTTTTTTCCGAATTATCGGAAAAAGATCAAAAATATCTCTTTGAATTGCTTCCCCCAGACCTTTCTACAAAAGTCTTTGAATTTCTTGATTCCTCTACGCAGCAAGAAATCTTAAAACTTCTTTCCATTTCTCAAGTCACTCATTTATTGAACGCCATTTCGCCTGATGACCGTACGGCCTTTTTAGAAAAACTCCCACCTAAATCTCTGAATGACTATTTAATCCTTCTCACCCCTTCCGAGCAAAGTGTAGCACTGAAGTTACTGGGATATCCAGAAAATAGCGTGGGTCGCTTAATGACGCCTGATTTTCTAGCAGTTAGAAAAGAATGGTCAGTGAAGCAAGTCTTAGACTACATAAGAGCGTATGGACATGACAGCGAAACAATTAACCTCATTTATGTCGTAGATGAAAAAGGAAAGTTATTAGACGATATTAAGATTAAAGAGTTTTTATTTGTTCCTCCTACCTATAAGGTGGCCGATTTAATGGATAACTCTTTCGCAGCTCTTTGCGTAACAGACGATCAAGAAGTCGCGATTAATACTTTTAAGAAAAATAACCGCGGCGCTTTGCCCGTGATTGACTCTCAAGGGATTTTAAAAGGCATTGTTACGATTGACGATGTTTTGTTTGTTGCCGAAGAAGAGGATACGGAAGACATCCAAAAAATTGGAGGAGTGGAAGCATTAGAAGACCCCTATATGGAGGCCCCCCTTTTTCGATTGATTCAAAAACGTGCCTTTTGGTTGGTAATATTGTTTGTAGGAGAGCTTTTTACAGCCTCTGCCATGACATTTTTTGAAGAAGATATTGCCAAAGCAGTCGCTCTGGCATTATTTGTACCCTTAATCATCTCAAGCGGCGGTAACTCGGGATCTCAAGCATCTTCGCTCATCATTCGAGCTATGGCTCTTGGCGAGATTAATTTGAAAGACTGGTGGAAAGTCATGGGTCGTGAGCTTATTTCTGGCCTTTTGCTAGGATCTATTCTGGCTATCATTGGATTCGTACGGATTGGAATTTGGACCCTTTTTACAGATGTCTATGGGCCTCATTGGTTGCTGCTCGGGTTAACTGTGAGCCTTTCTCTCATTGGAGTAGTAACCTGGGGAACGATTATGGGTTCTATGCTTCCTATTCTCATTAAACGCCTAGGAGGAGATCCCGCTTTATCTTCAGCTCCCTTTGTCGCCACCTTGGTAGATGTCTCGGGAATTATTATTTATTTTAGCCTAGCAGTCCTTATTCTCAAGGGAGTTTTGCTATAAAAAACAAAATTTTTTTCCTCTCGCACGCCTCTCCCTCATAAAAATGGAACAATCGGGATCAATTTTCGTGTGCTTTTTTCTGAAAAAGCCATCTAAGGCTTTCTAAAAACTTAGAAACCCGATGAATTAGGGATCTGCAGAAGAAAATTTGCGAAACCGCTCGCTTGCAGCTCGGAGGGCAGGGTTAGGGGTTAAGATTTTACTTAAACGCTCTCGCGTGATAGGAGAGGTTCCGTTTTCCTCCATCCATTTTTCAATAGCCCATGCTTCATAATTGGAACCGTCGCTTGCTGTCACGGGATTTTTCATATATCTTCGCGTAATAGGGCAAATACAGTCCTCACGCTTAAATTCTTTTGGAGTCTGAGGGACTTCCTCTTTCTCTATTTTTTCCCATGAGGCTTCCTCTTCTTCGCTTTGATCGCTGAAAGGATTGAGTTTTTTTTGCCATTGGTCGTACAAGAAAGCGATGAAGCTTTTTTCAATTCCATTTTTTGTTATCCTCTTATCTGCAATCCCTGCCAGGTGAACAATTCTTTCAAGTTTTATCCAAAATAATTCCGCACCTTTTTTATCGTTATTTTCAATGATGGAAAAGCATCCTTTTAAGTTCAAACTATCGTCATTAAAATCTTCCCTTTTGATGACAATCACTTTATTTCGTTTGTTTTCAAAGTGGGAAAAAATCAAGCTTTTAAATATTTTGAATTCAGCTTGCCTATTAGCAGAAAGGTTAGAATATTTTTTTGGTATCCTGACAACTATCCCGTCCGCGCCCTTTGCTATCTCCGGATCGCGGCTCTGCGCATGCCAAATTAAAGAAAAGCCAGCAGATTTTAAATCATGAGAAAAAGAGAATGCTTCGGGATTAGCGGCTGAATCGTCAAAATCTATCAAAACACACTTTTTTGCATTACTCTCCACTTCCATCTTAATGAGGGATAGGCATTCTTGGTAAGCGTTTAGCTCTGGGGTGGAATATTCCTCTATTCCTATCAATTCTTTGTATTTTCTTTCTAGATAGAGTTCAAAACTTTGCTCTCCTCTATCTGCAGGCATAGGAGACAAATGGACTCCCATAATTTTAGAAAACAATTGAAGCCTTTCCCAATAAGGTTGGGGGTGAGTAGCATCGCTCAAATCTACCACCAAACTTCCATTGTCTTTCAAGGCTTGAATTTCAGGCGGAAGAGCCCCACATTTTTTAAACAGAAGAACGGTAGTCCGTTTGGGATCTTTTAATAAATCAGTGTGGCATCTTACCTCTTCACATTTTTGGCGGTTTATTTCGTATTTCTTAGTATATACCACAAATATGGCGTTACTCGCTTTTAGCTTTTCTTCATTAAGCTTAAAACCTAGCACCTCTAGCTCCCCGCTAAGTCCGTAGCTTTCCGTATCTTCGTCGAAATTACCTAACGGATCGGCGATTTCGAAAAGAATCACCTCTTCTTCCCTATCTCGAGGTTTATCCATACTTCTCAGGATCACAAGACATTCCTCATAAGCAAAAGAAGGGGATAAAGGGCTTTTTGTCTCTTCTATCCAAAAATAATCGTCGCTGTTTTCTCTTTCTGCCTCTTCAACAACAGCCTCTTTCAAACTTTCCGGCTCCTTTTCCTCTTCAGCTTGCAAAATATAGGAGTTAGGGGGCGATCCTAGGGGAAGGGGTGCAAAAATACGGACTCTCGGTTCTAAAGAAAGCTTGTATTTTTCCAACTTTTCGAGCCATAGATTTTTTAGATCTCTCATAAAATCGCTTGCTATAAATGGCAGCCCGGCTGCACAAGCAATCCCTGTTAGCATATTTAAGTAAAACTTTTCTGTATCTGATGGATCGGATACATCTATGTAATAATTTTTACCCCCATTTTTCGAGGAAATTTTTTTAGTAGAAGTAAATGCAAAGTTCACAATTATTTTATTTTCAAGCGGCAAAAATTCAAATAAATTCTCATTAGACCATTCGTCTTTTTCAGATTCAATTTCTAGGCGACAAATGATATGATGGTTGAGAGTGTGGTTATAGTTAAAAGCAAAGTCACATTCATTTGGTTTTTTTCTGGGGACAGAAAGGCCTGCTTCTTCAAAGTATTGATACATTTCATCAAAAAGATGGTTAATAAAGCCTGGAACCACCACAAAGCATTTGGACTGATGCTTGAGCGCGCGCAGCTTGTCTTTAATTAAAGCTAAGCATTCTTCAAAAGCCTCCTGATAAATATGGCTGGAATTTTTCTCTGGCGAAATAATTTTTGTGACTTTCTTAACTTTTTTAACTTCAACCTCTTCCTCCTCTTTCAAGGGGGTTGCTCTAAAGCAAGAGCACGAAGAATTTGAAGTGAATCCGTTTGCCTGATAAAATTTGATATTGTGCTGAAGTAAAATTTGGAATAAGGAATTGAGCTCGTGACATTTTAATTCTTTTTCTTCACAATCAGATTTACCGCGGAGTTTAAAGTTTACAGTATGAACACCACCTTTTGCCTGTAAAGCTTCTATGGTAACAAACTCAACGAGGGAAAAATCCCCATTAAAATGAGTCGTGTAAGAGAAAGGTGCTTGCATATAAATTCCTTTAAAAATGGATGGAAAGACATTGTTTATCTTTTCTTAGAGAATTGACTCTCAAAATCATAAGGCTATTTCCGCAGAAGCAAAAAACAAGCTTCAGACCATAAAAATTCCCCTCACACGTCCTCAAAATACGTTCTAGGGCTCATTCCTCAACATAAAGCTTATCGATCGCAAATTAGCATACCTCCCTTTTATTGGATAGGTCTCTTTAAAAATGCGGTATGCCTAAACGGATTGATTAATAAGAAATCCCTCTTTTTAATATCTAAGCTAAAAAAGAGGGAATATTTTAAAGTTTACCGAGCTGACTTTACGGATAGAAAAAGCCTTCATTTTTTTTGAAGGCTTTTTCCTCTCGATGAGGATCACATTTTAATGAGATTGATTTTAGTTTTTTCTCCATTTAGATCCCATTCTTGCCCATCCACTTTATCTAGAAAGTCTACCTGAAGAGCCAATACTTCCCCATGGATATAAGCCCCATGCTGTACAAAACACTCTTTAACTCTTTCCGTTGTTTCTAGCTGGATGCAAATGCGATCGGTCACCGCAAAACCTGCTTCACGCCGCATTGTATTGACTTTATTGATCACTTCGCGCGCTAAACCTTCTATGAGCAAAGGTTCTGTCAAAATAGTATCTAAAGCGACTGTGAGCATCCCTTCATTTGCAGCAATCATTCCTGAATGCACAGAACGTTCAACTTGCACATCTTCATTAGTCACCCATAACTCTTTGCCTTCAAGCATCACTGCTAAGCTTTTACCTTCTAGAAGTTCGGCTAACTGGGCTTGTGTGAATGTATCAATTGCTTGTTGGGCAGCTTTCATCAACTTTCCAACTTTTTTTCCCAGAACTCGAAAGTTAGGCTTTGCTTTTAAGCTCACCCATTCAGTCTCATTCGAGCTAAATTCAACCTTTTTAACATTAAGCTCTTCGGCGATTAGATGTTGTTGGTCTATTAAAAAGTGCAAAATAGGCTCATCGGGACATGCCAGGTGAACGGCTGCTAAAGGCTGGCGCACTTTTAGCTTATGCTCTTTGCGCAAGGCATGCCCTAAACTCACCACTGTCTGCACAGCTTCCATCCCTTTTTCTAGTTCTTGATTGCGCAACTTTTTTTGATAAACAGGATAAGCACATAAGTGCACAGAGATAGGCATATCCTCACGGCGAAGATTGCTATAAATGCTTTCAGTAATAAAGGGAATAAAAGGAGCAGCAATTTTCGCAAGGGTCAGCAACGTATGATAAAGTGTCGAAAAAGCTTGATGCCGATCTTGATTGGCCTCTTCCTGCCAAAAACGTCTTCTTGAGCGGCGGATATACCAGTTTGTCAATTGGTCTACAAACTTGACAAACGGTTCAACCGCCGCACTTAAGTCATAGGCGTCCATCCCCTCTTCCACTTGGAGCACCAATTTATTAAGAAGGGACAAGAGCCATTGATCGATGACTGCCTCAGGCTTTAACTCTTCCTTTGCAGAAGGCCTCCAATCATAAATACGAGCATAAGTCACAAAAAAGCTATAAGCATTCCACATCGGAATTAAGATTTGACGCAATACAAGCTCTACCCCTTTCTCCGAAAAACAAAGATCCTCTCCCCGCACAGCAGCGCTATGCATCATATAAAGGCGAACCGCATCAGCGCCAAACTTTTCAACTACACTTGTGGGATCTGGATAATTGCGGAGTCTTTTTGACATTTTAGCTCCATCTTCAGCCAGAATGATCCCGTTCACAATTACGTTTTTAAACGCAGGTTGCTCAAACAAGGCCGTCGAAAGAATGGTGAGAGTGTAAAACCATCCTCTTGTTTGGTCTAATCCTTCAGCAATAAAGTCTGCAGGGAAGTTGCCTTCAAAAAGTTCCCGATTCTCAAAAGGGTAATGATTCTGGGCGTAAGGCATGGAGCCTGATTCAAACCAGCAATCAAAAACTTCAGGCACACGCTTAAAAACCTTCCCATTGCGTTCAAGAAGGAGATCGTCGATAAAATGGCGATGCAAATCTGTTATTTTATGCCCCGCTTCTTTTTCTAATTCTGCCATACTGCCGATCACAATCAACTCCCCATCTTCTGCCCTCCAAATGGGTATAGGGGTTCCCCAATAGCGGTTTCGACTGATCGCCCAATCCCGAGCCCCTTCTAGCCATTTGCCAAAGCGCCCAAATTGAATATGGCTAGGAGTCCAATGGATTTCACGGTTAGAGGCTAAGAGGTTGTCTTTAATTTTTTCCACCGCCACAAACCATGTGCTCATCGCGCGATAAATTAAAGGGGTATCTGAGCGCCAACAAAAAGGATAACGGTGATGAATGGTGCCATGCTGAAAGATTTTTCCTTCCCCTTTTAGTCGTTTGATAATATCCTTATCCGCATCTTTAACGAAAAGTCCTTCATATTCGGGAATCTCTGCTGTAAATAAACCATTTGTGTTAACAGGACACACAATTTCGATTCCTGCCCTTTGCGCCGCATAAAAGTCCACTTCCCCAAATGCTGGGGCACAATGCACGAGTCCTGTCCCCTCTTCCGTGGAAACACTCCCCTCTTCAATGACTCGAAAAGCCCCAGTCTGAGCTCGATCTGCAAAATAAGAAAAGGCGGGTATGTACCTGAGCCCAATCAAATCTTTCCCTTTCATCTGCTGCACAACTGTGTAGCTCGTTTCCTCTTTAAAATTACGAGGAAGATTAGGCTGAGCTAAAATGTAATACTTTCCAGAGGCATGGTCTTGAATTTTGACATAATCGATTTCAGGCCCAGCTAAAATGGCTAAATTGGAGACCAATGTCCAAGGAGTAGTTGTCCAAATAAGCAAAGAAGTATTGGGTTCATTTTCTAGGGGGAAAGCCACTGTTAAAGAAGGGTCATCCACTTCCTTGTAATTTTCCCCTGCTTCAAAATTGGATAAAGGGGTGCCCAGCTTAGCGGAAAAAGGCATGACTTTAAAACCTTCGTAAACTAAGCCTTTCTCATATAGCTGTTTAAATACCCACCACACCGATTCCATAAAGGAGACATCCATGGTGCGATAAGTATTCGAAAAATCGACCCATCGCCCCATGCGCATAACCGTTTTTTTCCACTCTTCGGTATAGCGCAATACAATCTTGCGACATTCTTCATTGAAATTAGCAATTCCAAACGCCTCGATCGAAGCAGCGCCTGATAGCCCTTGGCTTTTCTCAATCTCATTTTCAATAGGCAAGCCATGGCAATCCCAGCCAAAGCGGCGAGGCACGCAAAATCCTTTCATGGTTTTATAACGAGGTACCACGTCTTTGATAGTTCCAGCCAGCAGGTGTCCATAGTGAGGCAAACCCGTTGCAAAGGGAGGTCCATCATAAAAGGAAAATAAAGGAGCTTCCTCTCGTTCCTGAATGGAACGCATGAAAATATTTTCCTTTTCCCAAAAATTTAAAACTTTTTTTTCTCGTTCGTCAAAAGATTCACTGCCAACGGGTTCTAACATAAATTATCCTGAATACCAAAAGTTATTAAAAATGTGTCACCCAAATTATAACTAAATGCGCAATAAAAATGAGCGGAAATATTCAGCTTTAACCCCTCCATCGGCAAAGACAAGCAAAGGAAGCTAGAAGCCCAGGCTTTAAGTTTTTGCTTGTTGAGATTCCTCGTGATTGAGCCTCAATGGTAGGATTACTTCTGCAAAGCTCAATAAAAGGCCATACAGCGCAACAATGCTCGATTGATAGGAGTTCTCCCTTCTAATCTTTTTGGCCTGTTATGTTTCCTAGCTGCTCGCCTACATTCTACCGAAAGCTACCCGATTTGTGCGACGTTGCTCGAATTTCATTCAGGAGATACTATCCAACGCTTTTTAGAACTCTTTCTTATAGGCTACACAAAGCAGGGCCTGAAAAGTAAAGAAATTTCAAAAAAACTGTTTGAACGAAATAGCCCCTTCCTGAAAAATATTGGAAAATTTCTAAACTTTTTTATTTTTTTAAAAGGTTTTGCCAAAAGCAAAAAAGTTACTAGAAAATAGTTTCAATTTATTTAAAGCTAGCAAAATAAAATTAAATTAAACACGTCAAACATAAAACTAATTGCATTATTCATTTTAATTTGTTATTATTTTTTGGATTTTTAATAAAATTAATTAAAAAGGATTCTCATGCAAGTCTCTCAAAATTCCCCCTACTTTTATCAAAACTCTTTTCAATTTAATCACCCCTCCCACATTAAAATTTCCACCCTAGATAAACAAGAGCGTGAGGTGGATAGCGAAGTTCTCGAACAGCTGGGAATATTGAAGGACCTTTTGATCATGGATTCCGAAGAGGCAAAATCGTGCGAAGTTTCTTTGAATTTTGAGGTGAAAGTGATCGATTTTGTACTCGCTTACTCTGAAAAAAGAATCGCGTTCGCTAAAGAGAAGATATCTGACGTAGACTTTTCTCTACTTTTACACAACCAAGCAGCAAAAGAGGCTTCTTTGCTTCCAGAGATTTACCAGTTTGCATGCGTTTACTCAGTTGATCATTTGCAAAAAGCTTTACTATCCATGCGTTTAGAAGACAACTTACTGGATGAACATTGCCTTCAACTTTTGAAAAATATTGTCGATAGCGAGGAGGGTGATATCAATCAGCGTAAATTCGCCTGCTATCTCTTGAGCGTATTGCTTAGCCAATCCCAGCCAGAGTTAGTGAAAAATCTGTTTTACCACTTCCTTCCTGAGCCTACCCTAGATAATGCAAAAGAAACATTTGACAATATAACCGAAATATTTACTTGGTTAATGGGAAATGAGAAAACGAAGCTCCCAGCTCGATTAAACTGTCTTTATCTCTTTTTTGAAGTCCTAAACGAAAAAGAGATTTTAAAGTTATCACCCACTTTCCTTTTCGCTCTAAAAGACGCCCTTCCTCAGTTATTTGAAATGAGCCTGGTTTTACCGACTCATGCCATTATGAGCTTGGCAACCCATATAAAGGATCCCTTTCTTGCCATAAAATTATTCGAAATACTTGACATCTCTTTTAACCTTGAAAAAGTCCATTTTAATGAAATCCTTGACTGGGGCAGCTTAATATTGAAATCCAACGACGCCGAAATGATTTTTATATGTCAGGAAAGCGTCATCGCTTCATTTGCTTTTCAAGCCATGGCTCCCCATTTTCCTTTGGATAGACTAGAGGAAATTGTAAAAGCTTTTTACGAATGTATAGTAAGCATTGAAAGAAAAGGAACATTAACCGAGCATAAAGGAACCATTTCTCCCCGCACCGCTTTTCTGAGACAGAAAAGAGTGCCAATAAGCGATCCTTACATTGTGAATTGCGCTTTTCATACGATCGGTTCCACTTTTAAATTAATGCTTAACTCAACCAGAGATCCGCTAGAATGGTTAGAACATTTAAAAAAGCTCCTTCATTTATATTCAAAATTTAAAAACTTTATTTTAGGAAAAAATGGAAATCCTTATTTTCTTTTTAATAAAGGTTTTTTATACACGCTAACCAATCTTGCCCTATCTCCGGAAGATATTACCCATCAAGAATTTTTAAAAGAATTTGCAAAATTACTCGCTGATTATCAATTAATCGATCCTGAATATGCCTCTTATTGTATAGACATCTATGAAAATTCTTTTCCGGCTTTTGTGCAAGACATCCGTAAATTATGGAAAAAAGGCTCGCTTAACCTAAGCATAGAATTTTCACAAAAGCCCGAACTTGAGCAGAACTTACAAAAATTCGAGCTGCCGGTTGTGGAAAAAATAATTGCCCATCTTCGGCAAAATCAAATGGATACAGCGGTAGGTATGTTACGCGAAGAAGAAAAATTAAAGGGGCAACAAGGCCCCTTTGACAAAATCCTTTTTCGAGCAAATTTGCTAGAAGAAATCTTAAAAAACGAAAATGGTTTCGCATATGCCTTGGAATTTATAAAAAATTTTGGAAAAAAAACGCGGGGATTATTTTTAGAAACCGTAATGAATGCTCTGCCATATAAACAAGATAGCCAGGCAGAAAGTAGGATCGAATTCTTTTCTAATTTGTGGAGAGGCATTGAGCCTTTTAATGACACCAAACTGAAACAAAAATTTTATAAACAATTGATTAACTATGCGGTAAAACAACCAGTTAAAATGAATTTAGAGATTGCAAATAAATTTTTATTACATTGTCAAGAATTTAAAGATTTACAATCTTTTCCTTCAAATTTATTTAAGTTGCTAGAATCTCTGATCACACAGGGACAGTTAGAAGAAAATCCGCTACCTATTTTTACATTCGTCAAAGGCTTTTCCTTTATCCTCCATATGAATCCGAAAAAAGATTGTTGGCTAAAAGAAGTTAAAGATTGCCTTCTCCCTTCCATCATCGTTTCTCACGTGCTTCTTGAAGAGGAAGGGGAGAAAAAAATGCTGGATTATTTTAGCCATTTAAGGCCAAATCTGTCAGTCCTTTATCTGTTAAACAAAATGGTTCCTTTAGTGAACTATCCCAAATCTAGTGAAAAATTTATCCCCTTTTTAAATAAAATTGTTTTCCAACACATTGAAGAGTGGACTAAGCATTGGCAAGCCCTCAAAACCCCTTTCCACAAGAAAAAATTCGAAGCAAACTCACAACATCTTTACACCCTTCTTTTTAATGAAAATTTAAAAAAGTTACGACATTCAGAAGAAGGAGAAGCAAGAGAGAATTATTTGAATGTTGCTAAAAAATTATTTTTGCAAGTCACTTTAGAAAGTAAAATCCAATTTTTGCGCACTATTTTTGCCCTCTATCCTCTGGAAATCACACGAACATTCGTTCTAGATTTCTGCCGCCATGCCAGCAACCAGCTAAAACTGGCAGAAGTGGCCTCTTTAGCTACATTTTTAGGCGAAAGAGCTTTGACCCACATTTATGCGGAGAGTGAAGCGCTCTTTCAGTTCGAATTCCAGGAATTTTCCCTTCCCTTTCTCACAGCTTTAAAAGAAAGTGGGTACCACCAGGAATTTTTAAATTATATTTTATCCAGGAATGTTACCTTTAAACAATACGCCTGTATCCACAATATGTTAGCTAGAAGTCCTAAGAAGTCTTTAGCTAGAGACAAAAGGAAATTCGAAAGCGGGGAAGAAGAGAGGGCATCGTCCGACGATTTGGCATTAAACCAAATCGTCCTTTCGGGAAAAATGCAACTTAAAAAAAGAAAAAGTGAACAGCCATGAAGTTTAAAAATTCCCCTTTTATTTTAAAAAATTAAAAATCACCCTCATAGCAACTCCCCTAAATTAGGCTCGAATTAAAAGAAAGATTAGCCAATAATTTAGGGGAGAGATGAAAGAATCGCAGGCATCCTTAAGGCCTCGATGCCACCCTTAAAACCCCTATATTCCTGTCTTGGCCTGGTTCAGGCTACTCCATTCTGTAAACCCCTGCTTCAAAACTTGAAGAAGAATAAAGAAAAACTAAAGGTTAGCTCAAAAGCAGGCTAACAAAAATGGATCTCTTCTAGTTGAATCCTTCTTAAGAAATAAAACCTAGCTAATTCCCTATCGTAGAAATGTAGAAAGAGGTAGCTTTCCAAACGGCGAAAAAATGCTTGCTTACTAAAGCTTTGCTTTTTTTAGGAGTAGATCTAAATAGCGCCCTTTTTATTTTGCTCCCTACAAATCTGGCATCGCTTTAATTCTTTTTAAGAAAACAAATAATATTTTTTAAAATTAAATTAATAATTATAATAAACCATAAAGGTAGGTTGTTTAAAATTTTTTAATATTTCGAAAGTGATGCTTAAAAATAAGCCTATTAAGGAGAAAATATGAGCCGGATTAACGAATTTAAAGAGTTTTCAATAGGCCAAAGTTCTCACTACAGAACAATTGATGTTAAGAAGAATACGGGGGAAAAAGTTTCTATTGAGCAAGCGGTTAAAGCTGTGGGAGGAAATGCTATTCAAAATTTTATAAACCGCTTTATTTTATTTTTCAAAAATCATGAATGGTATACCGCCTCTAGAATCAAGGATAAACTTAAAACCCATGATTATGAAACCTTAATGCATATTAATGAACTTTTCAGAAAAGCTTATCCTGATGACACTCAAGTGGATGACCCTCGTATTTTAAATTTTATGAATCATTTTGTTCACCCTCGCCTTGTTAAGCAGGGAAACAAAGAATTTGCCTCCACACTTTCTGGAAATTCTCGCCTCTTCTTGAAAGAATTAAAAAAAGAGCACCCTGCTGTTGTCCAAAACCTGGCGAAACTCGTAAAAGCAAATATCTCTCCTGCCGATTTATTCAATAAATTTGGAAGGGAAAACCCTACAGGAATTTTAGAAAAACTTAAAGACAACGCCGAAGTAGACCGTATGATTGAAGAGATAGAAAAAGCAAAAAAGGGATAGGAAATTTGCATGCAAAAAGCTCGACAGAGATTGTCTGGCACGGCCAACTCAAATTCGATAAAGAGGCTCTGTCGGAAAGAATTAGCAAAATGAGGAGAAGCTCAAAGAGCAAAAAAAATTAAATAAAACCCGAAAAGTTAAATACAAGGAATTTAAAAAAAAGTTCTACCTCAATAAAAAAGGCCGGAGATTGTCTCATAGCACAAACTACATCCTTAAGGCTGCTACATTCCTGTCCTGACCTGGTTCGGACTGTTCTATTCTATGAGGTCCCCGGCTTAAAGAGAATAAAGCCAAAATAAAACATTAACTAAAAAGAGAATTAACCGCAATAGAGATTTTTATTAGGCTTTTGTGGCTGAAAAAGCCCAACCCTTTTAATCCTAGTGGGTGCTTTTTAGAAATGCTTTTCCCTAAACTCCCTCTTTTAGATAATTTATTCTATCTTTTAAAAAAGGGTGTAAAATATCTAATCGATCTTCTCCCTCTGCCATAATGCGTGTTTTTCTCCATACGCTAGAAAGAAAGGAAATCCCTTCTTCATTCCTGTATCCTCTGTAAATGCTCCGGCAATCTTCAAAAAATTCTATAGCTGCCGCCTGTGCTTCTGGTGAACACACGGAAAAGGCTGTCTTATCGGCACACTTTTCTCTCCATTGGGAAGCTAAAGAGTAAGTAAACATTCCTGCCGCAACCCCTCCACTGCAAGCAACTCCCCCATACCACTTGCCTGATGACAAATCGGCTGATCGAGGAAATAGCACCGATAAAGCAATTGTCGTCACCATACTAGCCACCCCCGCGACTAGGCAGAGAGTTAACGAGTCATGATGCTTGATATGCGAGATTTCGTGTGCGACAAAAAATTCTTGCGTCTCTGGAGTTAAGCATTCAAAAAAATAAGGATCTATTATGACCCCTGCTCTGCCTGGAAAAATGACGTTTCCCATTGCCTGTGCCCCTAATTCTAGACCGCTTATTTCCCTTATCTCTAATTTTTTGCAAATTTTCAATTTATGCGCCAATTCCTGAACTTTGGTTTCTAAAGTATGCCTTTCTTCTTCAGGCAAAACTTTTAGGTCTTTTTGAAAACGCAATCTGCAGGAAAAAATGCCTACAACCGCAGCGGGAAATAACCAGGTTCCCCCAGCCACTGCTAAATTTACCCAAGTATTCATTGCGAGCCTCCTTTTAGAGTTATTTACTTTTAATTTTAAAAATCAACCAACGGTTATTTAAGGTCTATTAGAAAATTAAAAAAATAAAAAAGCCACCTCGTCTCATTTACTCACTTTATGCATGTACATGATCTTTTTGCAATGCTTTATAAGCATGATGTGGAAAAACCAGGAACTCTCCGCCTCTCTCGCGCCCGTTTTAAAAGGCTATATTTTTAAAAATAAAGGAGAGAAAAAGATTTAAAGGAAGGATTTAGTGGCAAACGTAACACCCGCTTCCGCAGATATTTTAAAGGTGGATAAATCTTCAAAAAAAATCTGCTTTAAAATTTGTTGCGTTTCGACAAATATCTCTTCATCAGGCTTTAAGAGGGCAATTTCCGAGGGGGTAAACCAGCGAATGCCTTCCGTTTCCTCCACATTCTGGGCAAGGGCTCCTTTTACGGGATATCCTAGATACACAAAATCTAAGTGTTGGTGAGCGGGCTGGTCTCGGTAAGCCGGAACTTCGGCAATTAAGCATACATAAGGACGCTCAAAGCTAGTGGCATTCCATCTTTCAATCCACACATTTTCCTGTGAAAGTAAAGCCACTTCTAAACCTGTCTCTTCATAAGCCTCACGCCTAGCTGCTTCGGGAGGGGTTTCATTCGGTTCCAGATGACCGCCAGGAGGCAGCCATTTTCTCAGTTTTTTATGAAAAATGAGAAGGACTTTTTGGTTTTCAAGGATGTATACTGAACTCGTAAATTGCCTCATTCTACCAATCCCTCCTGTTTGCGAAAATGCTGTTCAACTTTCGAAAGCGTTTTTCGAAGTGCCATCTCGGGATCGATCTTTTTATTTTCGGCATGTAAAACAAGAGAGAATAAGGTATTCCCAATGGACTCTTCATCCTGACATTCCCAGTGGGAGTCTTTAAAACCCTCTAAAGGAAAGGCTGTTTTTTTGATTTTTTTGCCTATTTTTGCTCCCCGCATTAAAGCAGGAAGCGCTTTAGAAATCCCATCTAAAATGCTTTTCCGCTCTTGCTTTTCTTGTTGTTTAAGAGCTTCCCACTGGCTTGTAACTTCCTCGGCTGTCTTTAATTTTTTGTCGCTGAACACATGCGGGTGACGGCGAATCAACTTAGCAATCACATGAGAAACAGGCTCGTCCATTTGAAATTTTCCCTCTTTTTGCGCCAATTTAGAGATAAAAAAGAGGTTTAAAAATAGATCTCCGAGCTCTTCTTCCATATGTTTTGCATCCCCTAAATCAACAGCTTCCACCCATTCGGCTGCTTCTTCTAAAAGGGTTGAGCGCAAGGTTTCAAGGGTTTGTTCCCGATCCCACGGACATCCATTAGGCCCTAGCAATGTATTTAGGACACTAAGAAGCTCTCTAATCTTTTGGAGCAAGCTTTCATCATCTGCATGGAGCATTTAGGTACCTAGCTAAAACTAAAAAAAGCATTTTATCATTAACCCCGATTTCTACTCATCAAATTCTTGCCTTTTTTTGCCTTAAATTTCATAGTTTGACTTCCAACAAGGGAACTCCAAAATGCCAAAATCCTCCATTTTTATCGCCTCCACCGGTCAAAATATCGGTAAAACCACCTTATGCCTAGGAATCATTTCGGGCTTAAAAAAAAGGTATCACAAAGTTGGCTTTATCAAACCCGTTGGCCAGCAGCATGTGACAATTGAGGAGAATGTGGTCGTCGATAAAGACGTGGTTCTGTTCAAAAACACCTTTCAGCTCGAAGATCCCTGGATGGATATGAGCCCGGTGATTATTCCTCAAGGTTTTACCCGCGATTACATTGAAGGAAAAGTGACTGAGCAAGAGATGACCAAAAAAATCCAACACGCCTTTCAAAAAATTTCTGAGGCTAATAATTATACGATTGTGGAGGGAACCGGACATGTAGGAGTAGGCTCAATCATTAATCTTGGAAATGCTAAGGTTGCCTCGTTACTGGGATTGGAAATGGTGATTGTCACCTCGGGAGGCCTTGGATCTGCTTATGACGAGCTAGCTTTAAATTTAGCCCTCTGCAAAGAACATAAAGTCAAAGTACGCGGAGTTATTCTCAACCGTGTTTATGAAGAAAAAAAAGAGATGATTCTTCACTATTTCCCAAGATTATTAAAAAAATGGAATATTCCGCTTGCTGGTTGCATTCCCTATAACGAGTTTTTAAATAATCCGACAATTAAAGACTTTGAATATCTATTTGATACCCCACTTTTTGCAGGAGAGCAACATCGGTATCGACACTTTCGCCATACGCGCTTAGCCGCTTCTTCCTTAGAAGCTTATGAAGAAGAGGCCACTCCAAATGAGTTAGTTATAACACCCGCTAGTCGTGAAGATATTATTCGATCTGTCTTGAAACAACATCTCACCGCTTCTGAAACAGATGGCACCGATTTCCAAGGGGGAATGATTTTAACAGGCCGCCATCCTCCTAGCAAAGAAATTTGCGAGCAAATTCGGCAGGTTGATATTCCCACTCTTTATGCCCCTCTGCATAGCTACGACGCTCTTAAGATGATTACCTCTTACATTGCTAAAATCCGGATGGAAGATCTTCCAAAAGTTGAAAAAGCTATTGCCCTAGTAGAAGATCATGTCGATTTTGATCTGCTTACAAAGGGAAGTCAATCGCCATAAAAGCTGTTGGTTTAATGGCGGCTTTCCAAAACTATAAGTCTGCTGTTTGCTCTGCCAGCGGAAATTTTTCTTCGAATTTTTCTAATACCCTTTCCACTGAAGTCTCCTCTCTTTCCTCTTCTGTAATCAGTTCTGCATCTACCCACGTTTGCTTTGTCTTATCAGCTTCAATCAATTTTTTAGCGAGAGGATACAATGTAGGCTTAGCTAAAGCTAAATTAATCAGCTTAACAGGCCCAGATATTCCCTCTGGCTGTTCGGCAGAGGGATATAGTCTATATAACTCCTCAACTAATACGAGGGCATCAGGATTTGCTCCTTTTTGAAGAAAGAGATCCACAAGCTTAGGGGAATTTTGGCTAATCGCTATACATAGCGGAGAGACACATGCCTCCGATGTTTTATCGATTTCTCTTATGACAGGGATATTTACCAAATTGGGAAATCTAGCCAAGATTTTTTCTGCCAGAGAAACCACATACTCATCATTTAACCCATCTTTACAATCCAATAGGGCTCGACGAGATAAAATATACAAAAGAGACACCTTAGCTGGGCGCTCTTCAATTTTCGTCAATATAGTAGGTTGGCCTAAGGATAAAGCAAAATCAAAGAAATCATCTTGAACGATTTTCATTTTGACAGCTTCTTTTATCATGCGGCCCGCGAAGAAAAAGGAGCCCCTATTATCTAACCAATTTATAGTTTTTGCATAGATAGCTTTGAGAGCCTCTTTATTTTCTGCTAAAAGACTTCCGCTAATAGCATTTTTTAAAATATGATAAGCTTTATTTTGACTAACTTTTGTGGCAAATACTTTATCCTTACTATCCATTGTTATGGCAAATAGTTGTTTGATGGCCGTTTCCGACCCAAATTTTCCCACAACTAAAGCTAATTCTGAATCAAGGCCCCCGTTTTGTAATACCTGAAGCATAATTCCTAACTCATTTTGGATAGCTGTTTTTTCTGCTTCAGCTTCAGGCTTTGCCTCTTTCAAGTCTTCTAAACGATTCTTAAAGAGTTTAAATGCTTGTTGGCGAACAAAGCTAGCTTTTTTTATTAATTGTTGTTTCTCGGTGGAAGTTGTTCGAGCCTTGGCGATTGTGTGTTTTAAAAGAACGTACATATGATTGCAATTGGCTGCATCTTGGAAGATGGACTGCGAAGCTTGAACAGTTTTTAAAGCAACTTCCACCGATTTTTTTGCCTGTGTTGTGGCTACCCCTTTTTTCCCTAGAGTAAAAAAGCGGACCAATAAATTCAGGACACTTAGCGTAAAGGTTTTTATTTTCCCATCTTTTTTTCGTACGCTAAAGTGAGTGGTGAGCACCATTTCGGGATCTTGAGCTGCTTTGGCTAAAGCTAAGGTAAGATTTTTTTTATCGGTTACATTTAATTGGATTGCCATAACAGACCTCCTTATTTAATATCTAATTTTCACAAGCTATATCATATCATTCATTAAACGCCTAATTAATTATTAAATTAAATAAAAAACAATAAACGATTAATAAAGAAGGTAAGCATTGGCTGTGTTGAAAAAATTCTCTCTAGAATCTTGCTAAAATCCCTTGAAAAAAGAAACTCCTTGTTTTTTTCCGATCAAAGAAAAGACCAAGGAGTTTGCGATGCGCGAACGCAACTGGCAATGGTATAACACACAACTCATTCAACGCAGAAGCCTAACTTTTCTTTTAGGTCCAAACCTTCTCAAGCCAGCCGTAAAACGACAGTCTACCAGAAGAAGACCAACCGAGTACTCGAATATACTTATTGAGAGTCTTTTCATGCTCAAAATTCAGTTTAAGCTGACATATCGTACTCTTCAAGGGTCTGCTCAGTCCTTTTTAACAAAACTTTTACCAGGTAACAAGGTTCCCGACCACACCCTGATGGGCAAGCGTGTTCAAAAGTTAGGTAAAACGCGGCCTAAGCTCTCCCACTCACACAGCCAAACAGCCACCCTTGATCCATCAGGCGTGGAAGTGGTAGGCAAAGGTGGATGGAAAGTAAAAGTGCATGGGCGAGGAAGACTCCGCAAGTGGTGAAAGTCCACTTAGCAGTAGGTCTCAAGACTTTGGAACTCCTGGCGGAAATGGCGACAATTTCAGAGGCTGGAGACAGTAGAATGACAGCTCCGCTACTGGATTAACTAGCCCGTCCGCCAAAACAAGTGATTGCCGATGGAGGATACGATAGGCGGGAGGCGCGCAAAGTCATCAAAGACAAGGAAGCCAAACCATTAATTCCACCTCCAAAGAATGCAAGATATAAGTTCAAAAATGATGGGAGAGATATAGCCATGCTGGAAATATCGGGGCGTGGAGGCGATCGATAGGCTAGATCTCTTTGGGGAAAACTGACAGGCTATAATTGTCGAGCTTTAGTGGAAACGGCCTTTTCCATTTTGAAACGCTTATTTGGCGATCGATTCTTTTCAAAAAATTTTGAACGTCAGAAAGTTGAAAACAGTTTCAGATATATTCTTTTCAACAAGATGGAAAGATTGGCAATTTGAAAAATAAGAAATAAGAACTTTTGAAAATTTTAACTAAATTTTTAAATCGATTTTTTCAATACAGCTCCATTTTGGCAATCTAGCCACAAGTAAAAATGAACTTTTTATTGTTTGTATCTTTAATTCCAAGGCGGATAGCAAAAGATCCATTCAACATGCTAAAAAGGCGCCCCCTAATCCCCTTTTTGTTTAGCGAGAAAGAAAAGCCCTAAAGATGGCTCTCTTTCATATGGCTAAAATTCGAATGGGAGAACTTCCAAAAGTTGAAAAAGCTATTGCTCTAGTAGAAGATCATGTCGATTTTGATCTGCTTATAAAGGGAAGCCAATCGCCATAAAAACCGCTTGTTTAAGAGCAGCCTTCCAAAGCTATAAGTCTGTCGTTTGCTATGCCAGAGGAAATTTGGCTTCGAATTTTTCTAATACCCTTTCCACTGAAGTCCCTGCTCTTTCCTCTTCTGTAATCAGTTTTGCATCTACCCAAGTTTGCTTTGTCTTATCGGCTTCAATCAATTTTTTAGCGGAAGGATAAAAGCTAGGATCAGTTAAAGCTAGATTAATCAGCTTAACAGGTCCGGATCTAGGTATTCCCTGTGGCCGTTCGCCAGAAGGATAGACTCTATTTAATATATCAGCTGAAAGGAAAGCACCAGGATTTGCTCCTTTTTGAAGAAAGAGATCCACAAGCTTAGGGGATTTTTGGCTAATCGCTATCAAAAGCGGATAGATACATACACCCGATGTTTTATCGGCTTCTCTTATGATAGGGATATTTACCAAACTGGGAAATCTAGCCAAGATTTTTTCTACCAGAGAAACCACATACTCCTCATTTAACCCATCTTTACAATCCAATAGGGTTTCACTAGCTAAAAAAGTTAAGAGAGACGCCTCAGCTGAGCGCGCTTCGATTTTCACGGATAAAGTAGGCTTGCCTAGAGATAAAGGTAAAGATAAAGCAAAATTAAAGAAATCATCTTGAACGATTTTCATTCTGACCATTTCCTCTATCATTTGACCCATGAAGATAAAGAAGCCTTCATTCTTTAAAGCATCGACAGTTTCTGCCTGGATAGCTTTAAGAGCCTCTTTATTTTTTGTTAAGAGACTTCCGCAAATAGCATTTTTTAAAATATGATAAGCTTTATCCTTACTATCCATTGTTGGGGCAAATAGTTGTTTGATGGTCTTCTCCGACCCAAATTTTCCCACAACTAAAGCTACTTCTAAATCAAGGTCCTCGTTATCAAGGCCCCCGTTTTGCAATACCTGAATTATAACCCCCAATTCATTTTGGAGGGCATTTTTTTCTGCCTCAGTTTCAGGCTTTGCCTCTTTCAAGCCTTCTAAACGATCCGTAACATTTCTAAATGCTCGGTCACGAACAAAGCTAACTTTTTTTATTAATTGCTGTTTCTCGGTGGAATCTGTTCGAGCCTTAGCGATTGTGCGTTTTAAAAGAACGTACATATGATTGCAATTGTATGCATCTTGGAGGATGGACTGAGAAGCTTGAACAATTTTTAAAGCAACTTCCACCGATTTTTTTGCCTGTGTTGTGGCTACCCCTTTTTTCCCTAGAGTAAAAAAGCGGACCAATAAATTCAGGACACTTAGCGTAAAAGTTTTTATTTTCCCATCTTTTTTTCGTACGCTAAAGTGAGTGGTGAGCACCATTTCGGGATCTTGAGCTGCTTTGGCTAAAGCTAAGGTAAGATTTTTATTATCGTTTACATTTAATTGGATTGTCATAGCAGACCGCCATATTTAACATCTAATTTACACAAACTATATCATACCATTCATTCTATATCATACCATTCATTAAACCCCTAATTAATTATTAAATTAAATAAAAAACAATAAACGATAAATAAAGGACGTAAGCGTTCCCCCTTTCACCCCGTTTTGGTAACCTGACTACCAGTGAAATTGGACCCTTTATTTTTGTATTTTTAATCCCGAGATGGATAGCAAAAGATCCATTCAAAGGCTAAAGGCACGTCTCATCCCTTTTCTTGCTTAGCGTAAAAAAGGGGTCTTAAAGATGGCTCTCTTTTATATAGCTAAAATTCGAATGGGAGATCTTCCAAAAGTTGAAGAAGCTATTGCTTTAGTAGAAGGCCATGCCAGTTTTAGTCTGCTTACAAAGGGAAGTTAATTACCATAAAAGCCGCTTATTTAATAGCAGCTTTCTGAAATTATAAGTCTGTCGTTTGCTATGCCAGAGGAAATTTGGCTTCGAATTTTTCTAATACCCTTTCCACTGAAGTCCCTGCTCTTTCCTCTTCTGTAATCAGTTTTGCATCCACCCAAGTTTGCTTTGTCTTATCGGCTTCTATCAATTTTTTAGCGATAGGATACAATGTAGGCTTAGCTAAAGCTAGATTAATCAGCTTAACTACTCCTAAAATTCCCTTGGGCCAGTCACCATCAGGAAATAAACTATTTAAACAATCAACTGGTAACAACTCAGCTACAATGAGAAAATCGGGATTTGCTCCCTTTTTAAGAAAAAGGTCTACAAGTTTAGGGGAATTATAACCAACCGCCAAGAAAAGCGGATATAGAAGGGAGGATTCTCTATCAACTTCTCTCAGAAGAGGGATATTTGCTAACGGGGGAAATTTAGCTAAGAGTTTTTCCATCAGGAAGATCTCCTCATCATTAATGGCACAACCTTTCTGCAGAAAAGCATACCAAACGCATAAGATAGAGCCTTCGTATATTTCTCCTCTTGTTTTTAATAATACAGTAGGCTTACATAGATTTAAGGCAAAATCGAAGAAATCATCTTGAACATCGATATCTTTAAATTTAACAACTGCTTCATACAGCCCATAAAAAAAATGGAAGAAAAATAAGTCGCCATAAGAGGCATTTGCTTGGATAGCTTTAAGAGTCTCTTTATTTTTTGCTAAGAGACTCCCGCGAATAGCATTCTTCAAAATGCTGTAAAATTCATTTGTGCTACCTATTGTGGCAAACAGCTGTTTGATGGCCGCCTCCGAACCAAATTTTCCCATAATTAAAGCTAATTGTGGATCAAAGTCCTCTTTTTGCACTACCTGAAGCATGCCCTTTATCTCCTGCTGGATGGCAATTTTTTCTGCCTCAGTTTCAGGCTTTGCCTCTTTCAAGCCTTCTAAACGATTCGTAACGTTTTTAACTGCTCGATCACGAACAAACCTAAGTTTTTTCATTAATCGCTGTTTTTCTACGAAACTTATGCGCTCCTTGTCGATGGTACGTTTTAAAAGAACGTACATATGATTGCAATTGGCTGCATTTTGGAAGATAGGTCGAGAAGCTCGGATGATTTTTAGTGCAACCTTTACAGATTGTCTAGCATTTGTTGTAGCTACCCCTTTTTTCCCTAGAGTAAAAAAACGGACCAATAAATCCAGGACACTTAGCGTAAAGGTTTTTATTTTTCCATCTTTTTTTCGTACGCTAAATTGAGTAGTGAGCACCATCTCGGGATCTTGGGCTGCTATGGCTAACGTTAAGGGAAAATTTTTATCGGCTATATTTAATTGAATTGTCATAACAGAATAACCTTCTTTAACCTATTTGGTTGTAAGGACAAAATCCGGGTTTTGTGCGGCTTGTGCTAAAGAGGAGGGAAAATTTTGGTTTGCAATGTTAAATTGGATAGCCATAAAAATTTCCCCTAAAAAATTTTATTTAATTGAAATATCTTGAGCAGTGGGTGTCAAAAGAGAGAAAAAGATCAGTAGCAGAAAGCTCTCGTATACACGCCCCTGTTTTACATCTTCGCAATGCTGGGCAACGCTTGGTAAAAACCTGACCATAAGGGCATGCCCCTTGAAAGCTAGCGTTTTGCTCCCCCAAAGGCTGGTATTTTGAAGCTAAGGAGGCGCCAAAAATGCTAAACGTCGGGGTGCCCGTTGTCCCAGCTAGATGCAAAGGAAGTGAATCCATGGCCAAGACAAGGCCCACTTGGCTCATCAAATTTTGCAATAAAGGCAAAGGGAGCTTATTGACAATTTGGCTGTTTTGCCTGAACTGCGCATGCAGCCTATTAGCCACCTCTTTTTCTTCAGGAGATCCCCAGATCAATAAATAATGGCAGCCAAATTTTTGTTGAATCATCTGTAACAATTCAGCCAATGTCTTTTCGGGCAGCTGTTTATTGCGCCAAATTGCCCCTGGACAAACCATTACCGTTTTTTTTGAAGTTAGAAGAATCGATTTAATAGATGCCTTCTCCTCTTCTGCAATTTTCAATAAAACCTTTTGAGGAAGGTAGGTATGATCGTTAAAAAATTGCTGAGGAATAGCTAAGTAATCCTCCCGAATATTGTAACCCGCTGGAGGATCAAACTTCGCATTTGTCACCAGTAAATTTGGCCATTCAGGCGCTGAGTTCCAGCCAAACCCAACTTTTTTGGCGGCTTTAGCCATTGCCGTAATAAACGCCGATTTGCTATTGCCTTGCAAATCGAATAGGACGTCGTAAGTCACCTGGCGCAAAACCGAAAAGGTTTTGCAAATTTCTCGAAAATTTTCTCGTAAAGGAAAAAACTTTCGCCACTTTTTAGTATGCACATGCAGCACATTCGAAACGGCAGGATGCCCTTCTACAAGCTCAGAAAACGGCTTTTCTACCACCCAATCAATTTGAGCCTCAGGAAAGCGGTTTTTTAAATAATCAAGGACGGGGAATGCTTGGATAATATCCCCTAAAGATGATGTCTTAACAAGGAGAATTTTCATATCAGCCTTAATTGCTCAAGGGCTTGTTTAAAATCGGAGGGAAGCTCTGCTATCAACTTGATCTCTTTTCCTGTGGCGGGGTGAGGAAAAATGATTTCATAAGCATGTAGCAAATAGCGAGAAGGCTGATAAGGACAGCGGAATTGACGACCATATTGATAATCTCCCAAAATGGGATGCCCCATTTCACTCATATGCACTCGAATTTGATGGGTTACACCTGTAATGGGATGGCACCGCATTAAAGAACATTGCGTCCCCTTTTTTTCTCTTATCCAATCTGTACACGCGTGCACCCCTTTTGCTCCGCTAGTTTGTCCCCAGACTGTTTGCCCTTGATATTTATGCAAGGGAGCGAGATTGTTATCAATTGTGCCTTTTTCTTTATTAACTAAGCCATCCACAATTGCATAATAAGTTTTTCTTACTTTAAAAAGTTTAAATAAATAAATCATTTTTTGCAAAATAGATTCTGACTTAGCAAACAAAAGAACGCCTGTAGTTTCACGGTCAAGGCGATGAATAAGCTGAAGGGAGGGGTCTTGTTGATGCACAAGCCGTACAATTCCCGTGGAGTCGCAATTAATTCCGGCGGGCTTATCATAAATAAAAAGATCTGAGTCTTCATAGAGGACCCGCTTGGCTTCAAATTTTAACATGGGGGAAGCAAAAAAGGATTGAAGCTTTTGATGATCGCATTCAATTTGATCTCCTGTAGCCACCCGCGTAGAGGCAAAACGTTCCACCCGTTGATTCACTCGGAAAAGATGATGCTCAATGGCGCGCTTAAGCTGCTTAGCAGAATAAACATCCTCAAACTTGCGCTTAAGAAATGCGCCTAGCGTCATTCCCGATTCTGAAGAGGCCACTTTCCAGATATGCATATTTACACTTGTGGAAATTGGGTCAAAAAGCGGATATCATTTTCTGTAAAAAGACGAATATCGCTTACCCCATGCTTCAATAAAATTAAGCGCTCGACACCCATTCCCCAAGCAAAACCGGTATAAACTTCAGGGTCTATATTTCCATATTTAAGCACTTCAGGATGGACCATTCCAGCCCCTGCGATCTCAAGCCAACCTGTATGCTTGCAAAGATAGCAACCGCTTTTATGACAGTTAAGACAAGAGATATCAACTTCCATGCCTGGCTCTACGAAAGGGAAATAGCTTGGGCGATAACGTGTTTCGATTTCTCGTCCAAAAAATTTTGCCACAAACTGATCCATGGTTGCTAAAAGGTCGGCAAAAGTGACTCCTACATCTACATACAAAGCTTCTACTTGATGAAAGAAAACGTGTGAGCGCGCTGTAATGGTTTCATTTCGGTAAACCTTTCCTGGCGCAATGATACGGATGGGTGGCCGATTAGCTTCCATGATGCGTGCTTGGATATTGCTAGTATGGGTCCTTAACAGCATATCGGAAGAAAGATAAAAGGTATCTTGCATATCACGCGCTGGGTGATCAGGCGCAAAATTTAAAGCTTCAAAATTGTAGTAATCCGAATCAATATCGGGTCCATATTGAACGGAGAATCCCATTTCGATTAAAATGTCGATCATCTCATCAAGCACTTGCGTGATAATGTGTTTGCGACCTGCAAAATGCTTGCGCCCGGGGAGAGTGACATCAATCACTTCTTTTTGCAATTGAGCATGCTCTTCAGCCGCTAAAAATCGCGTCTGGCTTGCTTCTAATGAACTTTCAATTTCCTCTTTCAGCAGGTTAATTTGCTTGCCAGCTTCTGGGCGCTCTTCAGGCGAAACATCACGCAAAGATTTCATCAACTGCTGAAGAGGTCCTTTTTTTCCCAAATATTTAACCTTGATCTGTTCCAAATCAGCAGAAGAGTGCGCACCGCTTAGTTCTTTGGCAAATTCTTTCCGTAAGGACTCTATAGTTATGCTCATTATTTTACTCACGTTGAGAGGTCTTTATTGAGGGTTCAATAGGAACCCAAATTCAGGCTAAGACATGGGAAACGAGAGGCTAGATCTCGCCCCAAAAAAAAAGCAGAGCCGGTTAGGGCTCTGCTTAAAAACAGTCGATATCAAAACCTCTATGCGAGGGATGCCTTTGCACAACCCACTACAGCAGCAAAGCTACTTGGGTCACGTACTGCGATATCGGCTAACATTTTTCTATCTATTTCACATCGCGCTTCTTTCAGTCCATGGATCAACTTACTGTATGACATTCCATGAATCTTTGCTGCAGCACTGATACGCATAATCCATAAACTACGAAAATCTCGTTTTTTCAGTTTGCGATGGCGATAATTATATGCCATAGCACGCATGACAGCTTCAGTTGTTAGGCGCAAGTGATTTTTGCGATCCCCAACAAATCCTTTCGATAGTTTACGCAGTCTTTTTTTGCGGCGATGTGAAGCGACAGCGTTGGTTACTCTAACCATGCTAATCTCCACTATTTTTACATCTAAGCTTATAGCCTAGACACGTTTATTATTGCATCCGCATAATAGCAGATGCCTTTATACGCACATCAAACGTTTATAAGTCTTGAGTTGTGCCTCATCCACTAGGGCTGGCTTTGACAACTGACGTTTCCGCTTGGGTGATTTTTTAGTCAAAATATGCCGCTTTCCAGGATGGCCTCTTTTGAGCTTCCCTGTGCCAGTCAATTTAAATCTGGCTGCTACGGCTTTTTTTGTTTTCATTTTGGGCACTGTCATTCTCCTAAAATAAAATACTCTTAATCGTTTTAATTCGTCTACTCTTCAGACGAACCGGCATCTTCTTGAGAAGATGGACGCTTAGGAGCTTCTTTTTTCTTTTTTGATCCAGGTGCAAGAACTACATTTAATATCCGCCCAAACATTTTCATGGGAGCTTCAGGAGCCGCTATTTCCTCTAGTTCATCACAAAACTTTTGGACAACTTTTTTCCCTATCTCAGGGTGCATGGTTTCACGCCCACGAAACGTACAGGTAATCTTGACTTTATTTCCTTTGTGAATAAAGTCCCGAGCATGCCGAAGTTTCGTGTTTAAGTCGTTTTCATCAATGTTAGGCTTAAGCTTAATTTCTTTAACCTTAATTTGATGTTGCGTCTTTTTATTCCCTTTCTCACGTTTCGTTTGCTCGTAACGGAATTTTCCGTAATTCATAATCTTACAAACAGGAGGAGATGAACCAGGAACAATTTCTACAAGGTCTAACCCAGCTTCTTCAGCTCTTGCTAAAGCTTCTTGCGTAGAGATAATTCCAATTTGCTCACCTGTTTGGCTTATTACGCGCACCTTTGGAGCACGTATCTCTCGATTCGCTTTCAATCCGACTCTTAAACTCCTTATTAGCGCTCTTTATCGTCCACATTTTGCTGAAATAAATTTTCTTTTCTCAAATAGGTAAGAAAATCTTCAATCGCAATATCAGCTTTTGCAGTTTTGTCGTCAAAAGAGCGAACAGTCAATCGATTTTCTCGTTCTTCTTTGTCCCCCAGGATCACTAAATAGGGAACACGTTGTCGAGTTGCCTCATAGATTTTTTCAGCCAGCGGATGCTGCCGTTTATCAATGGCAACTCGTAGGTCTTGATTTTTTATCAATCCTTGTACTTTTTTTGCGTACTCCATCACTTTTTCCCCTACGGGAAAGATTCGCACTTGCTCAGGTGCTAGCCAAAAAGGTAAGCGACCCTCGTTTTGCTCAATTAAGAGAGCTATCCATCGTTCGGTCGAGCCAAGTGCAGTCCAACGAATCACCCAAGGGGTAATTTGCTGGCCTTTTGCTTGACTAGCTAATGCGAAGGACTCTGAACTCAAAAGATCAAATTCTAATTGAGGTCCTTTCCATTGCCTATTGAGTAAATCAACTAGCTTAACTTCAATTCTAGGACCTCGCCAAGATGAAGAGGTTTCTTCAACTTGATAATCTAAGTAGCAGAGCTTTAATGCTTCATGCAAAAACGCAATCGCTTGGGGCCATTGTTTTTTTGCCGCCGCATTTTTTTCAGCCTTTGGGTACAAATACCATTGGGCCTCAAAACCAAACACTTTAACGGTTTTCTCAATGAATTGCAAGGAAGAAATCAATTCATCCAAAACTTGCTCTGTTAGGCAAAATAGAGATGCCTGGCTCATTTCGCAAGTGCGCGATTTTAAAAGCCCCTCTAATTTCTCGCTTGCATTCCCAGCAAATCGTGTTTCCGATTCAAAAAACCGAAGAGGAAAAGTCTGGAAAGCTGAAGCTGCAAAAAAAGCGGGAGAAAGTTGTTTAGAAGGAAGGATATACTCTTCCTCCTCCTTTTCAATCATCCAAGTTTGTTCCCGTATTTTTTTTTCGAAAGAGGGCTTAAAAGTAAAGCGCTCTACTGGCAACAAACCGGTCATCCCGATTTTCTGATAGCCGTTTGCAGCATAGCCATTTTCACACCATGCTAGAATAGCTTTGCGCAAAGATTCCCCCCGCGGAAGCCAAATCCAGGAAGCTTCGTCTAAAGGAAGAAACAGCTCCATTTCTTTCCCTAGCTCTAGATGATGTTTTTTTTTATAGCTCGTCCATCTCTTTAAAAAAGCTTTCATCTCATCGCGCTGCAAAAAGGCGATCCCACAAATGCGAGTCACGCGTACTTTCCCAAAGCTGGGATGATAAATTTCTTTTTCATCGCAAGAAAGCATTTTTAAAGCTTTAATAACAGCAGGATCGGGAACCTCTTGTGCGGAGTAAAGATCGTAAAAATCAGCGATTCGGATGAGTTCGACGATATTTTCCTCCATATTTTCAACCAGCTGAGCGTGAAAAGGCTGCCCATGATGTTGAAAAAAATGCACCGCGTTTTCCCGCATCATATGCATTTCTTGGATGAGAGGAGGATTTTTGCATAATTGCCAAAGACGCTCCTCAATTAAAGGAAGCAGCTCTTCTGTAATAGGCTGAGAAAACAGACAATCGTAGTAAAAGCCGAACTGATTACTATTTCCTTGTACAAGCTGAACATTGGGAAAGAGATCGCGAAGAACGCACCCTAACAACTTAGAGATAAGCAAACGAAGCGATGCAGGTATAAAATTCATGAAATTTGCAAAGGAAAAATGGGATATAGCTGACTTGAACAGCTGACCTCCACGATGTCAACGTGGCGCTCTAACCAACTGAGCTAATACCCCATCTAATTCATGTATGGGCTTTGATCACTGAACAAAAAACAATAGCTGAACGGACTAAATTTGAGCAAGCAAAAATAACTCCAAGAGATCACATAACGCTAAAATGATAAAATGAAGGGAGAATTTCTCCTAGCTAAACCTTGGCCATCTCTTCAAAGTGAGAGACCCCTTGCGTCAGCGCCCGTGTGGCCTCCTATCACCAAAGGAGGAGATAGAGCTACTTTAAAGATAAAGTGGAAAGAATACCCTCATGCGGCAGAGTGATAAAAGGCTTGCCAAAAGAATTTCGCCTATTGGCTCCCCGCTTGTTTGCCCCTGCCCCACTTAAACCCCTCCAATTTTTTTTTAAAACTGAACACTCCTCAAATCTATTGAATTTGAAAGTCAGCTCTTAAAAAAGATAAAATTGCCTCGCGCGTTTTTTCAAGGTGCTCTATTTCATGCGCGCTCGACACAAACCACGCCTCATGTTGAGAAGGAGGAACATATATCCCTTGCGCAAACATAAAGCGGAAAAAACGCGCAAAACGAGGAAAATCTAGCAATTGAGCCTCTTCATGATTTGTCACTTTTCGCCTGCCGAAAAATAGGGTAAACATGGATCCCACCTGCTGCACGCAAGCAGGAAGCTCATTCCGAAGTAGGAATTCTTGAACAGGCTGCACAATTAGGTGAGTTTTTTCTTCTAATTTTTCATAAAAGCCTGGCTGCTCTGCTAAGACAAGCGTTTGCAAGCCCGCTTCCATCGCAATAGGGTTGCCTGAAAGAGTTCCAGCTTGAAAAACAGGTCCAAGCGGTGCTAGATAATCCATGATTTCTTTTTTTCCCCCGAAGGCCGCTGCTGGAAATCCACCCCCTATAATTTTTCCGAAGCAAGTCAAATCAGGTTTGACAGGATAGATTCCTTGAGCGCCCCGCAATCCTAATCGAAAGCCAGTAATCACCTCATCGAAAATTAGCAAGCTTCCCGCTTCGCGTGTTTCTTTGCGCAACAATTCGACAAATTCTGGGTCTGCTGGGACCACCCCCATATTGCCAGCCACAGGCTCTAAAATCACGGCGGCGATTTGATCCCGCAATTTAGGATCTTGGAAAATCTCTCTTACCGCTTCTCTATCGTTAAAGGGCAAAGAAATCACGTGCTTGACAATGTCCGCAGGAATACCCGCTGAGGAAGAAGCCGGCAAATCTGCTACACTCGATCCCGCTTTAACTAAAAAAAAATCCGCATGACCATGGTAATGGCCATTAAATTTAATGATATAAGGGCGCCCTGTGTAACCACGCGCTAAACGCACCGCGCTCATCGTCGCTTCCGTGCCTGACGACACAAAACGGATTTTCTCTACAGAATCGATCCACTGCACCACTTTAGAAGCCAGTTGTCCCTCTATAGCGCTTGTTACCCCGAACGTTGTCCCTTTTTCCAATCTTTTTTGAACAGCAGCGAGTATTTTTGGATGAGCGTGTCCGTGAATTAAAGCTCCCCATGAGCCACAGTAATCAATAAACTGATTCCCATCTACATCTTGTATAAGATCTTTTTCAGCACTTTCCGCTACTAAGGGAAGTTGGTCTAACCCTTTACAGGCACGTATGGGCGAATTGACTCCTGCCGGAATGACGGAACATAAATGGTTATATGTTAATTGTGAAGCAGCTCTTTCTGCTAGGGGCCCTGATTGGCAAACCATACTTTTAAATTTTATTTTGTTTAGTTAAATAATTTAAGAATCCTTCACATGCATCTTCCAAAATATCCAGTACCCTTTCAAAATCCCCTCTTCCCTGATAAAAAGGGTCAACGATTTCTTCATTTGGATAACATGGACTATAAACAGTCATAAGGTGAATTTTAGTTTTCTGCTCGGAAGAGGCTGCGTGTTGATAGAGTAGATTTAAAATTTCATGATCAGCTGCAAAAATATAATCGAATTGATCAAAAAATTCATATTTGAATATTTGCGCCCGAGAGGCAAGCACAACGCCTCGGTTTTTTGCTGAATCGCGCATCCTTTCATCTGGCAAATGCCCAACATGCCAATCGCCAATTCCACAGCTTTGAATGTGAAATAAATCACTTCTGCCTTGTTTATTAACAAGATGGCGCAAAACCCCTTCTGCAGCAGGAGAGCGACAAATATTTCCTAGGCAGACAAAAAGAACGGAAATCATAGACGATGCTTACCTTCCATATAGCTGAGATCTCTTTTGAACTCTTTTGTAGTTATCTTTTCTGTTTTTATTCATCTAAAAGAAAAAGGTTTCTAAAGAAATCTTTATCACTGAGCATCGGCTGCGCAACGAAAACCGTACGTTCCATTCACCGTTCCGGGATTATTGCGGTGGCGACGTGAGCAGCGCAGATCTTCTTTCAAGCTCTTCCAGCATCCTCCCCGCAAAACGCGGTAAACTCCTTGCAATGGACCTTTTGGATTTTCAGGCTCTTGGACCGAAATTTCGTAATAATTATATCCATACCAATCATGGCACCATTCGTAAACATTCCCTGCCATATCATAAAGGCCATATCCATTAGGCGCATAGCTCATGACAGCCGTAGTATCTGCACTGAAAAAATTGGCTTGGTTTTTCTCAATGTCATCGCCCGTGGGGAATAAATAGTTGGAAAAACCGCCATAAGCCGCGACCTCCCACTCCACTTCAGTAGGAAGTCTTTTTCCCACCCATTTAGCATACGCCAAAGCCCCATACCAAGTTACACCCACGACAGGGTGCCTGTTGTATCCAAATTCAATATGAACTTTTCCCCCGCTTCTTTTAATGCGAGAATCCCGCAGACGGATAATGTCATGGTGATTAGTGTCTTTCTCTCCCCCCATTACTTCTAGGAAGCGGGCAAATTGCTCATTGGTGACAGGATGAATATCCATCGCAAAACTGTCAACTGTCACTTGGTGGCGTGGCATCTCATCCCGATTTCCGCTAGCGCTTCCCCGCGCAAACACACCGCCGGGGATGCTTACCATATCCGTCATTAAAGGCTGAATATTTTCTATCTCTTTTTTCTCCGGTAAATATTGCTTAACGGTGGTATCGAGCTGAAAGATAATCCCAGGGTCTAAATCTGTTTTCGGGCGTTCGAGCTGAGCGACATTTAGAATCGGACGCAAAGATTTTTTGGAAATATCTTCAACAGGCTCTGCTGGAAGTTCTACAGGAGGTAATGGCTCGATCATCTCTGCTACACTCAGTTGAGGCTCAGCGCAGCTCATTTCTTCTTTTTCTGCCTGCACAGCTTCTATAAAAGAATCAACCTCCACTTTTTTTTGAGCTTTTCGTTCATTCTTGCAACTTTCCAGTAAGCTTAGCAAATTGGCAGGACGCTTCTCTGGATTAACTTGCAAACATTGGCTAATAAGAGTGTCCCAATCGTATTGATAACCAGGCAATAAAGCGGATGGCATTTCAAAAAAGCCCTCAGGATAACAGCCACACAGCAAAAAGTACGCTAATATTCCGAATGCATAAATATCAGCTTTCGCATCGCCAATTTTACATTCTTCCAATTGCTTTTGTTCAGGGGCAAGGAAGAAATAGTTTTGTAAAAAAGAAGCATGCAGGGGGGTTAATTTTTTAATGTCGAGAGGAGGAACAGGATACCCCTCTTGGGCAATCCCTCCACTGGAAGCAATCCCAAGGGCTTCAGCGAGCACTTTATAGCTACGTGCCAAAATTGCACCTGGCCCAATAATTTTTGATAAGCCGAAATCTGACAGATGAATATTAATGCCTGCCTTTCCCTTGCTAATCAGAATATTATTTAATTTTAAACCGCGGTGCGCTAGACATGTTCCGACTCCTTTTCGACTATGAGCGTAATCGAGCGCATCTGCAATTTGAGCTAAAATATGGTAAATTTCTTCTTCCTTAATTTGCTTATGGCGAGCTCTTAGGTATTGAGCAAGGTTGGTCGTTTCACCGTTTTCATCTACTACACAATCTGTTACAAGAAAATGGTGACCCTGGGCAAAAGAAATATTGTGTACTTTAACGATGTTCTCGTGATCGAGTCCCGCTAAGAGACCGACCTCTTCTTCAAAACGCTGCACAAACGAGCGCTCTTGAGAGAGTTCTTCAGGTAGCACTTTCAAGGCAACCTGCCGTTTCATAAAACGATGTTCGGCAAGATAGACAATCCCTAATGCGCCTTGTCCAATGCTTTTAATAATTTTGTAATCCCCGAGAATTTTTGTATCAGTCATTAAGCTTCCAACTGTTTAAGCCGTTTTCGAAATTCATCAATCACCTTGCTTTGCGTATACCACTCATTTGCTTTATTTAAAAATCTCTTCCCAAGGTCGAACTGTCCTGTCGCTAAAATGCGTTGCATGTAAAAGGCAATATCCATTCGGGGAATGATCATATTTATGTCGATTATTTTATTCAAGTATCTGTCTAGCATTTGTGAAAGTTCATTTTCGGGAGCAAAAAGTAACGCCATTTTATACAGGGTATGATCTTTTGGGTAAGCTTCTATAGAGAGTTGTAACTGTTCTAAAATTTGTTTACGCTGGACTTCATGCTCTTCTATGGTTCTGGCCCGTTCATAAAGTTTAATATGCAAAAGGGCTTTCGCTTTATAGGCCATAAAATGATAAGGGTTTCTCTCATAAGAATCTAGGAAGGTACAAAAAAAACGTTCAAAATCCCCTTGATTTGCATAAGCTGCTGCGACTAAATAGCCCAGCTGGGCATAATCGGGATGTGGCGCTAAAACAGAGGCATAACTTTTTAAAATATTAACAGCTATTTTTTGAGGATTTTCTTGTAAGTTGAGGTAATCAGCCAAAGCCTTTTCATAAATCCTTTTTTCTTCAGGCGTCATCTCTGCTCCCTTTTCTAAAAGGGGCACTTGCTCAATCCCTTCAAGAAAAGCTTTAAAAGCTTTTTCAGCTTCTTGGTCTCTCCAATAAGCAATCACTAATCCTTTTAAAATGTCTTTAGGAGGTTTTGCTTTTTTTTCGAGCATTTCCTGGTAAAGCTGGATGGCTTTTTTATAATTCTTCTCACTCGCAGCCGATTCCACTTCGTCCAGTCCATATCCCCCTTCGAAAGAACTCATTCCTAAAAAAGCACAAAACCCCAAAAGCAAGTGAAAACGAGACATAATTCAATCCTAAATTGCTTATTACCAACAAATTAAATTAAAAATAGGTTAAATTCTAAAGCGGATAATCCCCGAGTTTTTTCTTTACCGGTTTCGGAAGCTTATGATAAACTCAAGTCTTTTTCAAACTTTATTAACACTGGATGAGATCAAAGGTTAATCCTGTGACCTCTTTGATCTGCGCAGCATAGGACAACATGGATAAACGCACACTCCTTCTAGTTTTTTCATTTACACTGATTCTTTTGTTTATTAACCAGTATTTTCAGCAGCAAAACGATGAGTCTGTTCGAATCTGGCATCAGCAGCAAACAGCCAAAAAGCAAGAAAAAGTCGCTAATTTAGAGGCATTGCTTCAAAAACATCAAAATTCAACAAGTGAATTACCTGTTGTTTCGTTATTTCAGCAAGAGGGCGGAAAAGAGTTCTTAAGCCACGGTTTGCTATTTGAGCCCTTTATTTTAGCCTTATCTTGGAATAAGGAAGCTGCTCCTGCTGAAATTTATGCCAGCCCTTCCCCCACCGATTCTCCGAAAAAATTTCATCTAACTTTTCAGCAAAAAGGGGAAGAAGGTCTTCTTGTCTACCAAGAAGCTGCGGAGCAACCTTTGCCTATTCCTCGTTTTCCAGAGTTTGGAACTTATGATTTACAGCTGGTCACCCCTCTAGCCACTCAGAGTCCTTCTTATCTTACGCAATTGGGTAATTACACAGATGGGCATTTTTCTTTACCACAAGAAGAGCTCACCAAGTTGAAAAAGCAGTTGGATGAACACTATACTCCTCCTCCAACGCTCATGAACACAGCGATTGTCCTATTCAAAAGAGAGGGGCAAGCCTACCCTGTTGCCATTTACCGTAAAAATAGCCCAGCTCTTACTTACCTCAGTGAAATGCCGGATTTGTCTACACAAATGATTGCTCCTCAATCTTCAGCCCAACAAGCGGCTCAAGAAGAGTTATTCTATGTCTTAGAAACCCCTTACCAGCAATTGGTTTTCTCCAATTATGGAGGGGCTTTAGCCGAAATCAACCTTCCTGTGCAAAGCAAGCAAAATCCAAAAAGCGTGGTTAAAGAAATCGAATTTGACCGTGAAATGGTAGCTCATCATCCAAACAATGCCTACTTTCCTGCCCACCCTTACTTTACACCGGCAGAAGGGAAGGACTCCCAAAACTTTCAGTATCACACACAGGGGCAATTAGGAGGCTATTACCCTTTGCTGAGAAGAGATTTATTCCCTTCTGGAAATCAAAAAATTGTCCGAATTTCTCCTGTTCACTATGCGTTTAATTTAATCTCGGAATATCCCGAAATTTCCCATCTTGTTTACACCGTTAAGCACTTTGATCACAATAGCATTACCTTCGAAGCAAACCAAGGTTTCCGCCGCATTACAAAAACTTATACGCTTGAAGAAAACGAGAAAAACGCTCCTTATTGCTTCAATGCCACTATTAAGATTGAAGGGGATAGCCGAGGATTATGGGTAACTTCTGGTGTTCCTGAAGTAGAAATTATTTCTGGCTCTCCGGCTCCAGCTTTGAAATATCGGATTACCCGCAAAGGGAAATCAGAAGTTGTATCCATCTCGCCCCCAAGTGATGCTACGACTGTCACTTCCATCTTTCCCGATTGGATTTGTAATTCTAATGGCTTCTTAGGGACAATTTTAGATCCTTTAACAGAAATTGACCCTGGATTGCGTGTCGATCATGTTTCTGGAATCGAAGTTCCTTCTCGCTTAACTGTCCTTGGACAGCAGACAGACCGATTTAAAGCGCAAGATCTTCCCGGATACATGACCTTGCTTCCCCTGAAAAGTAGTGGCGGAACGGCGACATTCCGTATGTTTGCAGGCCCATTCGCCAGCAAAGTGCTGAAAACAGTCGATACCACATTTTCCAATCCTGAAACAGGCTATAATCCCGACTACATCGCTTGCCAAAGCTTTCATGGATGGTTTTCGTTTATCTCGGAGCCATTTGCGAAGTTTTTATTTATTCTGATGCAATTTTTCTATGCCGTGACAGGATCGTGGGCCTTTTCCATTGTCTTGCTAACGGTGGCGTTGCGTATTATGCTTTACCCCTTAAATGCATGGTCGACAAAATCCATGCTACGCCTGCAGCAAATCGCACCTGAAGTCAAAGCCATTCAAGAGCGCTACAAAAAAGACCCTAAAAAAGCTCAGCTGGAAGTGATGAATCTTTATAAAGAGCGGGGTGTCAATCCTGTGTCTGGATGCCTTCCTCTCTTGATTCAAATGCCCTTTTTGATCGGGATGTTTGACCTGCTTAAGTCCACCTTTGAGTTAAGAGGCGCCTCCTTTATTCCAGGCTGGATTGATAACTTAACAGCTCCCGATGTACTCTTTAGCTGGGCAACGCCTATCCCCTTGATTGGAAATCAGTTTCACTTGCTTCCTATCCTTCTCGGCGCGGTTATGTGGATGCAACAAAGATTCATGTCGTCTGCACCAAAAGACGCTAATCAAATGACCGAGCAGGAAAGGCAGCAAAGGGTAATGGGAAATATGATGGCTGTCGTATTTACAGTCATGTTTTATCAATTTCCGTCGGGATTAAATATTTACTGGTTGTCTTCCATGCTGTTGGGAATGCTTCAACAAGGGTGGACCAGTCGAAAAATGAAAAAAGAAACGGCTAAAATTTTGGCTGCTCCCCTGCCCCCAAAGGTAAAAAAAGAAACTAAAAAATAATCTTATAATCTGGGTTTTGAGGAAGCTACTCAAAGCCCAGGTTTTAACTTTAAGATTTTAAACGCCTAGCTGCGAGAAGATAGGCTAAAATTTTCAAAGGGAAGTTCCAAAAATTTGCCCTAGAGAGATAAAAAACTTTATACTTGCCTCTTATTGTATCATTGCACTAGTTTAGGATATTAATAAGGATAATATTTTTGAAAATTTTCTTAGTTTTTTGACATGCGTGCTTGGGACGAATTTCTAACACTTCAAGAATCTGAAATAGGAATCGAAACAGTTCATAAGTGGCTGCGTTCACTCAAGATTGTTCGTTATGACGCTTGCAATCTCTACCTGCAAGCAAAAGATTATTTTCAAGTCATTTGGTTTGAAGAGCATATGCGCCAAAAAGCAAGCTCTCGACTATTTAACAACAATAACAAACGGATCAAAATTCACATTGCGGCTGCTGCCGAACGATCGAAAACTACCAAAGGAAAAAAAGAGAAAGAAGGGACAGCAGAAATAGCTTCTCCTAAATTTCACTTAACTTTTGACCAGCTCGACCCTTATTGTACCTTTGACCAATTTGTCATTTCAGAAAGCAATCTCTTGGCTCTTAAGCTCCTTTGCAAAATCACAGGTTTTGATTCCGTTTCCAAAACTTTCATTCCCCCTACTTCTGATCTAGCAGCTTTTAATCCGATTTATCTTTATGGAAAAGAAGGAACTGGCAAGACCCACCTGTTAAAGGCCACCGCGGATGCTCTAAAAAAACAAGGGCTGTCTGCGATTTATACCCGCGCTGAAACATTTACAGAACATGTTGTCAGCGCAATCCGTGCCGGTGAAATGAGTACTTTTAGACAGGCTTATCGGAATATAGATGTGCTTTTAATTGATGACGTGCATGTTTTCTCGCGCAAAGGAGCTACTCAAGAAGAACTGTTCCATACCTTTAACGCACTCCACCTTTCTGGAAAGCAAATTGTATTAAGCTCTCATTGCTTACCGGGGGATTTACAGCTTATTGAGCCACGCCTTGTGAGTCGATTCGAATGGGGAATCGTTTTACCTCTCGAATCTTTAAATAATAAAGAAAAGCAAGAAATGCTTACGCGTAAAGCTCGAGCTTTTAATTATCCCCTTAACCCCAAAGTCGCGCAATTTCTACTAGACACGTTCACAAGCAGCACAAAAGCACTTGTTAGATCTCTTGAAGCCCTCATCCTACGCTCCCACCTAAATTTAAAAGGCAGCAGCATTACGACCAATCCTACCCCCTCCATTATTCAGGTCAAGCAATACTTAGCCGATTTAATTAAAGAAGAAGAGCAAACATCCCTAACCCCCAATAAAATTGTTCAGGCCGTGGCCGAATTTTACGGGATTCGCACTGAGGATATTTTAGGAAAAGCACAAAGCCGAGATTGTGCCCTGCCGCGTCAAATCGCCATGTACTTATGCCGCAATCAATTAAAAATCCCTTACATGAAAATTGGGGATCTTTTCGCCCGCGATCACTCCACCGTGATGTCTAGTGTCAAATTGATTCATAAAGGAATTGAACAGGATAAAACCGATTTATCGGGATCCGTTTCGGCCATTCTTAAAAAACTTAAAGCTTAAAAGACCTGATGTTTCCTAACATATCCCTGCAAGGAATTTAAAGCATTTAAACTCAAAAGCTTGCTGAGAGAGAAGACGCAAAGCTGCAGAACTGGCAAAATAGGGAGTGCAGTAGCTTTAAACAAAGGCAAGCCCGTTTCGCGATAACGCTTGTAGTTTTCTCAAATACGCCTGTGATTTCTCTCGAATAAAATCAGCTTATTTTTTGTCCTAAGCGTTATTTTTAGCCAGGATGTTTGAATTTAGCAAAAAAATGGGGCGGGCTGCATAAGCAATCCCAAGCCCCATTCCTATTCACAAGCCTCTCAATTTCTTAGAAAGCCCCGCACTTTTTGCGTATCTGTGTCTGATGAGATGTTCAATCGATCAAACAATTCCTGAATATCTACATTTCCACTTGTAGCTATTTTATTTAGCTTGTCGGCTTTTGTTATAGATACTTTATCCGAAGAAATCTTGATGACATTATTTTCGATTTTATAATCAGCCTCTTGTATGCCTAAAAAGTTAAAGCTTAGGAGGTGTAATTTCAACCACTCGATAGTCATATCATTTGTGCAGTAAATTCTGTAATGGTAATTGTAAGCACCATCTTTGAACTTAAAGCTATCTAACCCTATTTCTATCGCAATCGTCTCCTTTTCATCCTGTTTATTAAGCTCTCCATCGGCATCCAAATTTTTTACTGTTTTACTAGAATTTTGACGCAGCTGATTAGCAATCTCATCAACTTCTTGTTGATGATGTTTACGAATCTCTTTAGATTGCTGCGCTTGAATTTTCTCTTTACGCATGGATGCATGGACTCCATACACATAACAACGAGGAAATTCTTCAGTACGTAAATACTTCGCTCGATCTAGCTTACAAAATTGGCTGAAGTCGTTAAACTGCGCAATAAATTGGGCTTGGTTTGGGCCTCTTAGCTGGTTGATCATAATCCTCACGTTTTCTAGAGCAAGGATCCCACAACTCGAGCTGTCCCCTCTCTGTTCTGCAGATTGATTACTTTTAAATTCTTTGAGCGAAAAATCGTTGCGCTCAAAAATTTTCTTAAGAGCATCTCCTAGTTGGCCCAGCGAATCCTTATAGAGAACCGTAATTTTACCGCTAGTTTTGTCTTTGATTAAGCAAAAGGCAACCCAATGCAGATCTGCTATGTTATACACACCTAGTACAGGTTTTTGTTCTATCACGCGTTTGATCTCATCCAGTCTTCTCTTATTCAGCTCACCCGCGCCTATAGGCTGCAAAATATGAAAGTCTCGGCTATCATTTTTGAAAAGCTCTGCCTGGATCGCATGAATATCGGTCGCCTGATACCAATAATCATAGACGTGGGATTGATTAAAGGCATTTTGCTCTTCTAGAGTGAGAATTTTTTCCTTATCTGCGCTAGATGAGACAGGAGAAGGGGCTGAGAGTGAATGACTCGCAATCACAGAAGCATCTTGGTAATAGCGATCAAGCTGCAATTCAGCCGCATTTTTTTTCATTCTCGCTTCATCGACATAAGTGCCTTTGCCTACCAGCTGAATCTCTATCTCTTTTAGATAATCTTTTACAATCTCAGCAAGATGAAGGCTGCCCCCTGTGAGAGATTCCAGCTCAATCTCCCAACGGGTATAAGGACTAAGCATTAAATTGCCTTCACTCATCTTCCCATAGGTGCTATTACTTTGAATAGGCTTTCCTGTGCTCCTATCTCTTTCAAAAGCATACATGAGTTCAAAAGAGGTATTGCTTGGGATAGAATAGAGAGTGTTGTTATACTTATAGTAGGAATAACCTGAATGGCGTAAATAAACCTTACACCCTTTCAGCCTCCTTTCTAATTCTTCTCTTTTATCAGTAGGAACTAGAGAAGAGCATTTTATCTTTATTCCGATATTGCTGAATTTTACCGCAGAGCACCCATTTAAAGCGTTATTTACATCAGCGCTTAAAGTAATGTTTTTTCCCTGTAAAAGCTTCTCTAGTTTTTGCGTATGACCACGCCATATATAAAAAGGAAAAGCGTGACCTTCGCCGCTAAATTGAGCCTCAATAAGCGCATCGTCAATATTTTTATTAATTTCAGAGTAGTAAGCAGCTACTCTATTTTTTAAAGAACGAAGCTTTGTAGTCATTAGCTGCAGGCAAGCATCATCAGAAGGAATTTCTAAATATTGTTTTAAGTTAGCAAAATCTTTAAAAAACTCATGGGCGAAGGGGAAAGCCCACTGCTGCACAGCCCCTACTGCGCGACCATACTGCCCTAAAACAATATTGCGCTGGATCGATCGATCTAAGCGATCAATCGCCTCTTTGTGTTTGGGTTCTGTGATCTGGATACCTTGCACTCCAGCAGAATGAAGATGCGCCATATAATTTGCAAGTGTAGCCTGATCTCGGTAGGCGTGAATACGAGAATAAAGAGTCATTGAGGTTTCAATCGCTTCTTCCATTTGCTGAAAGATATGAATAAATCCCTCACCCGCCGCAAATCCTTGGGTAAAAATTTTGATTTTGTGCCTGACAGCTTCGAAAAATTTCTTAATTTCTAACATGCTAAAATCAATAGCTACCAAAGATTTGGTTTTCAACTCATCTTGGAAATGCTTAGCTTGATCTTCTAGTTGATGCAAAGAATTTTTGAAAGATCCCGCCACATTTCCTTGGTATTCTTGTAAGGCTTTAATAGCTCTTTCAGCATCTGTAATGGCTGCTTCTAATTCGTTCACCTTGGCTTGATCAGACTTTTGTTGATCTAATAACGCCTTACCTGCTTCAGCTACTGGCTTCATTTTTTGAGCAAAGTCTTTCATTTTATCTAGAGTAGTGGCATCTGCTGGCAAAGAGGGTATCGATCCTTTTTTCTTATTAATTAAGGCATCTAGCTGACCAATACTATTACCGATAGAATTAAGCTCACTGGCCCATCCTGAGGGATTACTTGCGATATTTAGTCCCGCAACAGCCAAACTAGCCACAATAGGCCCAGCTGGGGGAAATAGAGCCCCGATACCTTGAGCAGTAATCGATAAAACCCCCATAATCATTTTCTTTTTCATCTGCTCTTTTAAACGATCACGTGCCACTGCTAGCTTGGCTTTTGATCCCTCAGCATTTGCCTTAAGTTGATCGATTTCGTTTAAAAGAGTTTTAATTTCATCGTCAATTTTTCTTGTAGCAGCAGTAAGATTCTCCTTTAAAAGCTGAATCAGTTTTTCTGCTTCTTCAATTTTACCTGCTATTTGAGTTTCATATTCTTTCCTGTAATGTTCTATCAATTTATTTTTTTCAAGCTTGCTAAGTTTATTGATGCTATCTACAGACTGTTCTAGGAAAGCTTTTATATCTATAATTAATCTAGATTCGCGACTCGCTTCTAATTGGCAAATTCGGCTTAAGGCTGAGGTGTAAAGATATTGCAAGACTTTTATGTCTTCAGGCTTGCTAAGCGTCGCTCTTTTTGCGAACCCTTCAATTCTTTGTAGCAATGATCGATATAAGGGCAGAAAGGAAGAAGTCCCTCCCATTTTAGCAAACAGATCTTCAATTTTTTGGCTTTCTTCAATGAAAGCTGAGAGATTAGCCTTATCTTTCAGAGCTGAATTGCTTTCATATTTATTATAAATAGCTTCTATTGCGGGGTGGAAAACTTCATTCGCTTCGTTTAACTGTTGAGCTAAGTAGCATCTATATTCTAGTAGCTTGGCATTCACGTTGAAATTAACTTTTTTTGGATTGGTTAACCCTTTGCTACTTAACGCCGGAGGGGCTTTACCCGATACAGGTGGGGCTGATGTACCCCTCAGCTGAGGCTGTTCATGAGCATGCCCATTCCATCCATTATCTGGATTACCCCCTCTATGCCATGTTCCCCAGGCATTTCTACCATTATAGCCTCCTTGGCCTACTCTTCCAGCCCCTCCGTCTTGCCCTTTCAAACCCTTTTCAGCTTCTTTTTGATATTTTAACACCTGGCCAGATAAGGAGACAATTTCAGCTGTTCCAGCTAATCCGCCCAATCCTCCTTGGCCACCAGCCCCTGCATTGCCGCCTGGTGTTCCTGCTTTTCCATAGCTTTCACAAAGTTGATCTGTAGTATGTGCACCTGTTTTATTTTCAGAGCCATAGTGATCCCAGCCTTCAAATGTCCATCTTACAGTCGCATCATGCCCATTCTGCCCATGAGCCCCATCTCCCCCATCTTGCCCTTTTCCTCCTGCACCCCCATTGGTTAATATTTGCAGATTCTCCAGCCCTACAAATACATCGCCTACTCCGAAGAAATGTCCTCCGCTCTCGCCTGAAAGGCCTGCCAATCCATCCTCTCCATGGCCTCCATCTCCTTGGCCATGTGCGGCCTTAGCTTGTGGATGAGCTTTCCCTGCGCTTCCTGTTAAATTGATGATCCTCTTTCCATTATTAGCTCTAATATCCCAGCGTGGGGCAATAATTATAAGATTGACACCGTTGAGTTTGTCTGTTAAATCCTCATCTACGATCACAGTGTGGAGAGCCAAAATTAAAATTTCTGGGATTCCTTGCACAGAACTTTTGGCTAACTCATTTTTTATTTGACTAGTTCTTGGAAAAAAACCTTTTAAAATGAGTCTATTGCTTTTGGTTGTAATTAACGTCGAGGGTTTAGTAGCTCCATCCAATAAATTTTTCCATGTCGTTAAAGGAAGAGCGTAGTTCAATTCCGTATACCAATTCTCTTTATAGCAATAGCTTTCTTGGTCAGCTTTTGGCAGTAATTCTGTTAGGAATTTAAGCACCAAATCATGCTGTTGGGCTTCTTTTAGGATCCCTGGAGTTAAGCCTATTTTTCGATTTATATTTGCGGCATAATCAGCTAAGCCCAGCTGGATTTGAGGAAATTCTTGCAAGCGCTTCGCTAGCTTTCTAACCGCATCTTCGTTAGAGGAAGTTTTAAAAAGCTCAGCTAATGAAATTTGAATCTCTTTTAAAAGCTTAGGGGAAAAGTGTCGCTTAAGAACATTTTTATGAGAAGTAATAGCTTTTTGTATTACCCCACTGTGTGCAGCTGGCACTTTAACTTGAATTTTAGCCTCTCCTTTAGAAAGGTAAACGCTTTTTTGGTGAATCAACTCGAGGATCTTTTGCTTTTCCTCTTTCATACCCACCGCCCCTTGCCCTTGAGGCGCACTAAAAATGGTAAACTTTTCTTTATCTATAATATAACGCACGATTTCTCTAGCATCTTCTGGTAAAATGCCCTCTTCCAGATACTTTGTTAAATAGCGTTTTACTTCTTGGAGTGGAGATCCTGTCTGTCTTAATTGTCTTAACTTTTCTTGCTTCTTTTGAATCTTAGCGTCTGCTTTTCTTATTTGCTTGGCCCACTTCACTTCATTTTCTAAAAACTGTCGTTTGTCTTCTAATAAGTCTTGGATCTCCCTTTCTAATTCTTCTATCCCTTGTTGTGCTTTTACCTTTGTAACCACTAAGGCGATAGAATCGACTATCTTCTTGCGCCCTTCTTTGTCTTTACAGCAACCCATAAACTGCATTAGTTCATTTAAGGTGTTAGGAAAATCGGTACCTCTGTTGATAATATCCGGATATTGCAAAACTATAACGATCTTTAAAGCTTTGGTTCTTTTAATCACCTCAGCGCGCGTAAAAGCATTCACGATATCTTGAACAGCACCCTTAGTGTCACCAAATCCTGACAAATCCGCATAAGTAAAATCCTTACCTAAGGGAGAATAAGCTCCAGGAACTGTCGTGCAAGATCTCGTATTAGAATGGCTAACTGACACAATAGGATTAGAGGGATCAAAGACAAAAGCGCCGTTTGCAGCGGGAATACCAGCAATGGGGATGTCGTTAAGATAATTGCATAAAAGGCTTTTTCCCGAGCCAGTTCTTCCTACAAAGAGAATTGCTTTTTCTTTGATTTTTTTTTGGGCAAGCTCTTCTTGGCCTTCTCTGATCAGCTTCATGGTTTGCATTGCTAAATCTTTTTCATCAGCCTTAGGAGCAGCGGGAGCCGGTTCATTATCTCCTCCTCCTTTACCACGCTGGCCTACATAAAGGCCCAGCTCTCCATTGCTAAAAGAACTCGTTTTAAAGTAAGCCCCTTTCAAAAAGGCCTGAAAAGCAAGAGCACTATTGATCAGCCGCAATTCTTTAGGCATATTCTCCTGAAGAATAGGGATTTCTTTTCCACTTTTATCGATCACAAAGGCTTCTACTGTTTTTTCTGACTCAATATAAAAAATTTTTAATCTTTCTCCTAGCCTATGAGTAGGCACAAGGGCTTCTACTGTTCCTAGGGCGTGTCTTTGCACGAGAGTTATGGCATTAGCTTTTTCTTTTAAGTGTACGAGAGGTGCTTTTTCACTTTTTTCTGAAGGGACGATTACTTGTGAAAAGTTGTCTACTTGCATAGAAAATCCTTGCATATGCTTGCTATTGGTTTTTAATTTTGCCTCATTATCCCTTGAGGGAATACCTGCAGCTTATAAGGAAGTTATTCAAAATAACGCAAGCAAAATATTCATTTCTCAGAAGCCCTCAGATTTTAATACTCTAAATTTGACAGCAAGGGGGAGGATTAAAACAAACTTTTACAAAACTCAATGATATGCAAGGGGAAAAAGCTCACTTAAGATAGCAAGCTGTTAATATGGAAAAATCTTTAGATAGTGTGTCTTCGTACACGCCCCGATGCCAGTCTAGCGAATGATCCTACTGAATGCAAAGCCGTCGACATCTGCACATGTTCCATGAAATAAAAGCCTTTTTGTATTTAGTTTGGTTGTTAAAATTCGGTAAATTATTTTCTTTTAAGGTTACTTCAAAAGACATTTCGGCAGATCGCTTGCTTGCGCCATATGCGGCAAAAACCTCGAGGGCCTGTCTAATGTATAGTTACTAATATCTTTTGCTTTAAAGCCTTTTTACAAAGGGCTTCTATGGATTTTGTATCAAAAGTGGATAATCCAATTACAGCTTTTTTAAATGTTTTAGTATTTTTTCCTACTTAAATGCTAATAGAAGCTTGGCAAAGTATGCCTCGTAGGCGCTCTTATGCCTAGAAGAGCTAATTGGAAAGCTAGCTAGAGATTTAACGACTGGGCTGATCGAGCGGGTAAAAAGCCTCAAAGCTCAACGACATGGCCTAGTCGCCGCATGCCATTTTCTAGATAAATCTATGCCTAAATGTCCAAACAACGAGAAGTTTGAAAAATTAATGAAGGAATCCCTGATGCGGCCTCGTCTTTGTTAGCTATAATGGAGAGAAATATGAAATGAAAATGATACCTTGGGGAATTGTTCCTAAAGTTTGGCCTCTTATAACCATGGCGAATACACAGATGCCTAAATTAGCCTTCTTGAGCAGTGCATTTTAATCGGCTATTAATTTTTTCAGCGATTTTCACATAATTCTGACATCTAGCTTACCACCCAATCTTAGCTATTCATTGCTTGGATTTCCCTTTCTACTCTAGTATATTTTTTTTAAAAAAATCTAATCTGCATCTTGTCCTATAGAAAGAAGCAAGATGCAGATTTTAGGCTAATTCAAAAAATCCGTTTCTTAAATCTAGAAATTTCGGACTGAGACATTAGCCTTACTTTTAGAGCTGAATTGTTTTCATACTTGCGGAAACAGCTTTTATTGCAGGGTGAAAAATTGCATCGGTCTCGTTTAGCTGTTGAGCTAAATAACCTCTATATTCTTGTATTTTGGCAGTCGCCCTGAAATTAACCTTTTCTGGCTGCTTAAGACCTTTGCCACTCAAGCTTGCAGGCACTTTGCCTGATACAGGCGGGGCTGATGTGCCCCTCAGCTGAGGTTGTTCCCATGAGATCCCATTCCAATCGTTATTTGGATTGCCCCCTCTATGCCAAGTTCCCGAGGCATTTCTTCCATTATAGCCTCCTTGGCCTACTCCTCCAGCTACACCGTTTTGCCCATTTAGGCCATTTTTGGCTTCTTTCTGGAGTTGCACCACCTGGCCAGATAAGGAAACAATTTCAGCTGTACCAGCTAATCCGCCCAGGCCTCCTTGGCCGCCTGCTCCCGCATTGCCACCTGGCGTTCCGGCTTTTCCATAGCTTTCCAAAAGTTGGTCTGTAGTATGCTTACCGGTCTTACAAATGGGGCCGTAATGGTCCCATCCTTCGAATGTCCGCCTTACAGTAGCATCATGTCCATTTTGCCCATGAGCTCCATCTCCTCCATTTTGCCCTTTGCCTCCTTTTCCACCATTGGCTAATATTTGTAGATTCTCAACCCCTACAAATATATCCCCTATGCCAAAGAAATGCCCCCCACTTTTACCTGGAAGGCCAGCCAATCCATCTTCACCATGACCGCCATCTCCTCGCCCATTTGCAGCTTTAGCTTGCGGATGAGCTTCCCCAGCACTTCCTGTTAAATCAAAGATCCTCTTCCCATTATTAGCCATAATCTCCCAACATGGAGCAATAATGGTAAGATTGACACCGTTGAGTTTAGTAGTTAAATCTTCGTCAATAATTACTGTATGTAGGGCATAGATTTCCACTTCTTTAATTCCTTGCACAGAACTTTTCGCTAGCTCATTTTTTATTTGGCTAGTCTTTGGAAAAAAGCCCTTTAGAATTAGTTTACTGTTTTCCGTGGTAGTTAATGTTGACGGGTTGGTAACAGCATCCAATAAATTTTTCCATGTCGTTAAAGGAAGGGTATGGTTTAATTCCGTATACCAGTTCTCTTTATAGCAATAGCTTTGTTGATCAACTTTAGGCAATAATTCGGTTAGAAATTTAAGTACTAGATCGTGCTGCTGCGCTTCTTTTAAGGTTTGTGCAGTTACTCCGATTTTTTGATTTATACTATTGACATAGTCAGCTAAACTGATTGGGATTTGGGGAATTTCTTGCAAACGCTTAGCGAGCTTTTTAATGGCATCCTGGCCGGAAGAAGTTTTATAAATTTCTGCTAAAGAGGTTTGCATCTCTTTTAAAAGCTTAGGAGAAAAATCTCTTTTAAGAATATTTTTATTAGAAGTAATGGCTTTTTGTATTACCCCGCTATACGCAGCCGGCACTTTCACTTGAATTTTAGCCTCTCCTTTAGAAAGGTAAACGCTTCTTTGATGAATCAATTCGAGGATTCTTTCTTTTTCATCGCGCGTGCCAGTCGCCCCTTGCCCTTGAGGTGCACTAAAAATGGTAAATTTTTCTTTATCGATAATATAGCGCACTATTTCTCTGGCCTCTTCAGGTAAAACATCCTCTTCAAGATACTTTAGTAAAAACCGTTTTACTTCTTGGAGCGGGGATCCTGTCTGTCTTAATTGTCTCAATTTTTCTTGCTTCTTGTGAATTTTAGCGTTAGTTTTTTCTAGTTGCCTAGCCCACTTCACTTCATTTTCTAAAAACTGTCGTTTGTCTTCTAATAAATCTTGGACCTCCTTTTCTAAATCTTCTATTCCTTTTTGTGCTTTTACCTTTGTAACTACCAGGGTGATCGAGTCAACTATTCTCCTACGTCCTTCTCTCTCTTTGCAGCAACCCATAAATTGCATTAGTTCATTTAAGGTGTTAGGAAAATCGGTGCCTCTATTGATAATATCCGGATATTGTAGAACTATTACAACCTTTAAGTCCTTAGTTTGTTTGATCACTTCAGCGCGCGTAAAAGCGTTCACGATATCTTGCACGGCTCCTTTAGTGTCGCCAAACCCTGACAAATCCGCATAAGTAAAATCCTTATCTGAGGGAGAGTAAGCCCCAGGAACCGAGGTACAAGAGCGAGTATTAGAATGGCTAACAGGCATAATGGGATTAGCAGGATCAAACACAAAAGCGCCATTTGCCCCTGGAATTCCAGAGATATTGATACCGTTGAGATAATTACATAAAAGGCTTTTTCCAGAGCCAGTTCTTCCCACAAACAGGATCGCCTTTTCTTTAATCTTTTTTTGGGCAAGCTCTTTTTGGCCTTCTTTAATTAGCTTCATGGTTTGCATAGCTAAATCTCTTTCATCTGCTGTAGGAGTAGTAGAAGCAGGCTCACCGGTTCTTCCACCTCCTTTAACACGCTGTCCTACATAAAGGTGCATCTCTCCATTGCTAAAAGAACTCGTTTTAAAGTAAGCTCCTTTTAAAAATGCCTGAAAAGCAAGAGCGTTATTAATCAGCCCCAATTCCTTAGGCATGTTTTCTCTAAGGATAGGGGTCTCTTGTCCGTCCTTACCGATCACATAGGCTTTTACTTTTTTTTCTGGTTCAATGTAAAAGATTTTTAATCTTTCTCCTAACTTCTGAGTAGGCACAAGAGCCTCTATTGTTCCTAAGGCATGCTGTTGCACAAGAGTTACTCGATTAGCTTTTTCTTCTATCTGTACGAGTGGCGCTTTTTCACTTTTTTCTGAAGGGACGATTACTTGTGAAAAGTTGTCTACTTGCATGGAAAATCCTTGCGTATGTTTGCTATTGGTTTTTAATTTTGTTTTATTGCCCCGTGGGGAATACCTGCAGCTTATAAGAAAGTGATTTAAAATAAAGCAAGCAAAATATTCTTTTTTCAGATGCTTCAAACTTTGGTACTCTAATTTTGAATGCAAATGGAGGGGAACCAAACGGCTTTTTTAAAATCTAAATAAGCAAGATTGTTGAAAGAATAAAGGCGGATAGAAGAAAAACCAATACTTGCAACTTCATGCAATACTAACCTAGGCTTTTAAGTGCAGGCTACTATTAAAAAGCTAAAAAGCTTATCGCCATGTTAGTATCTACAGAATTAAGAGCAATCGTAATAGCTATGGCAAGCAAAATACCTATCAAATAGGAAAAAAGCTAAAAGATTGTGCTTTTAACATTTAGAGCTAGCACGTTCTGTACCTCAATAATCAAATAGCCAATTCGTGCCTATGAGCTTAATAGTAGCCAAGACACTCTAATCCTAAAAATTCATCAAACTTAGTTTATCAGCACAGGAACGCTTATTTTTCTCTTCCCAAAATAAAGCGCGTCCGCAAGAGGTAAGTAACGTTATTTCTCTTGTTTTTTTAAGGTAAAATATTTTCTTGCAGTATTTTTATTACCTTTCTATAAGATTTATACGGCTAAATAAGAAGATAAGAAAAAAATTAAAAAACGCTAACAAGCATACGCAAGGATTTTCCATGCAAGTAGACAACCTTTCACAAGCAGCTATTCAACCTGTAAAAATTGGAAAGACACCCACCCTACAACTGGGAGAAAAAACTAATAGGGTAACTCTCGTACAAAGGCGCTTGCTAGGAATAGTAGAAGCTCTTGTACTTACTCAGAATTTAGGAGAAAGATTAAAAATCATCTACATGGAGCCAGAAAAAACAATAAAAGCTTCCGTACTTGATGAAGACGGGCAAGAGACCCCTATCCTTAGAGAAAACATGCCTAAGGAATTAAGGTTGATTAATAACGCTCTTGCTTTTCAGACATTTTTGCAAGAGGCTTACTTTAAAACAAGTTCTGTGGGCAATGGAGAAGCGTGTCTTTATGTAGAGCAGCGAGACAACAGAGGAGAAAGGACTAGCGGGCCGACTTTCTTTGACACAGATTCTATTACTGAAGACTTAGCTAGAGAAACCATGAAGCTAATTAAAGAAAGCCAAAAAGAGCTTGCCCAAAAAAAGATCAAAGAAAAAACGATTCTGTTCGTAGGGAGAAGTGGTTCAGGGAAAAGCCTTTTATGCAATTTTCTCAATGGGGTTAACATATCGGGTATTCACGGGGCAAACGGTACTTTAGCCTTTGATCTTACTACTCCCATCATGCCTGTCAACCATTCCCCTATGAGGTCTTGTACAACGGTTCCGGGTGCTTACTCTCCAATAGATAAAGATTATACCTATGTTGATTTAGCTGGTTTTAGTGACACTAAAGGAGCTGTTCAAGATATCGTGAACGCTTTTACGCGCGTAGAAGTGATCAAGCAAGTCAAAGCCTTAAAGATTGTAATAGTTGTACCATTTCCAGACCTCTACATGAGAGGCCGTGATTTTCCTAACGCATTAGTTGAACTGATGCAATTTATAGGTTGTTGCAAAGATGAAGAAGGCCGCAAGAAAATAGTCGACTCTACTACTTTAGTGGTTACCAAGGTAAAAGCACAAAAAGGAAGAGAAGATTTTGAAGAAGAAATCAAGGAATTATTAGAAGACAAACGGGAGTTTTTAAAAAATGAAGTAAAGTGGACCAATCAAATAAAAATAGTAGACGCTAAAATTCAAAGAAAGCAAGAAGAACTAAGGCAATTAAGAGAGATGAGATCCCCTTTCCAAGAAGTAAAGCAATACTTATCAACTTACCTTGAAGGAGGTTTTTTACCAGAAGAGACCAGAGAAATCCTACGTTATATTATAGATAAAGAAAAGTTCACCCTTTTTAGTGCACCTCGAAGAGAGGGAACGTCTGGTAGGGAAGAGGAAAAAGAGAAGATTCTCGAATTAATCCATCGAAAAAGCAGATATATTTCTACCCCTGAGGCTAATACTCAGGTAAAATTTCCCCTTGCCCATGCAGAAGTCATTAGGAGAGCTATTACTTATTATCACAGCTCCCTAAAACGTCACTTTTCTTCTAAATTATTAAACGAGATTCAAGCCTCATTTTTTGCAGTATTTTTTAATTTTTCCTCTGATCAAATATCAATAAAAAAACTTTCAACGAGTCTGCAAAACATTCTTAAAACACCCGCCTCCCTAGCTAATTATGTGCTTAACATCCATGAGAAATTAGAGCTAAGTCAAAAAATACTAAATAAAGCTCGGCAACATAATTCAGTCCTTGAATTTTTAACAAGTTCATTACCACCCGATGAACAATCGCTCTATCCTTCTGAATTAAATTGGTGCGCAGATTTGAGCTACCCTACTCAATTTGATGCATGGGAGAGTTTATTTGAGGTAGCAAAAGTAAAAGCAACTGCACATACAACTTCAGATGGTCAAGTAACTTTTAAGGGTGGATTTGTGAGAACTAGCCAGATAAAAGAAGAGCTTTCAAAAAGATCTCCCCAAAAAATTAAAGACATCGAAATTTATGCTTTATATGCCGTTATCTTAGATGAAGATTTACCAGATCTAAAAGGCATTAATCTCACGATCATAGCCCCCTTCTGGCAAATAACTCAGGAAAGAAAAATAAATTTAACAGGGGGAAATGAAGAAGATCATAACCCAGATAACGCCCCACATGGCCAAGGAGATGGAGGCCACGGTACTAACGGCTTACCAGGCCTTCCAGGTAAGAGTGGAGGGAACTTCTTTGGCGTAGACGATGTATTTGTAGGACTAGAAAAACTCACCATCATCTCAAATGGCGGGAGAGGGGGTAAAAGGCAAAACGGGGGACATGGGGCTCACGGAAAGAATGGGATGGATGCTATTGTTAAGGCGACATTTGAAGGCTGGGATCATTACGGACCCGAATGTAAAACTGGTAAGTACACTACCGATCAACTATGTGAAAGTTACGGCATAGCTGGGACGCCAGGCGGCAACGCAGGAGCTGGCGGCCAAGGAGGATTAGGCGGATTGGCTGGTGCTGCTGAAATTATCTCCCTATCTAACCGCATGTTAAAATATTATGCAGAAACTAACAATGGCTCAAATGGGCAAGGCGGTATGGCTGGAACAGCAGGCCAAGGAGGCTATAATGGCAGAAAAGCTTCAGGAACTTGGCATAGAGGGGGCACTCCAAATAACGGATGGAGTCAAATTCCTGGGGGACAGCCTCAGCTGAGGGGCGCCCCAGTTCCACCTGTGGTTGGCAAAGTGCCTACAGAATTGAATAGTGAAGGATTGCAACAACCTGAAGTTGTTAATTTTGACGTAAATTTTAAATTATTAGCCTATATAAGCTACCTTGAAGAGCAGCTAGAGGAAGCCCCTGCCCTCCTTTCTCCTGCAATGCATTCCTTCTACAACAAATTTAAAAGCAACCTTACTTTACAAGGCAAAGGTACTACCCTAGCTCCCAGCGAAGAAGGGGTTGTCGAATGCTTGAGTGGCGAAAAAATTTAATGTAAGGATAATTAAACAAAGGTGGGAGGGTAGGAGAATTTTGCTCCTTCCTCTCTTACAAGCCATAAAAGCCCCCCCGTTCATCCTATCTCCCCCATCTAAATCGCAGAGGCGTGAATCGCCTCAAGATTGAGATTGCTATAGGACAGGACGGGGGAGAGCTTAATGAAAATGCCAATTTAACGTAAGCAGGATTCAAGCTATATTTTGAATTAGAGTTATTGAAAAAAGGGGGCTTAAAACCTGTAAAATATGCCTTCTGTGCATTTCCTTACAAAATGTACATTTTCAAACACTTGAAAAATCCTCCGAATAGTTGTTACAAACAGTTGGCTGGTTCTCGTTTTTGAAAGCTAAGTAAAAATGATAAATTTAGTCCAAATACAAGCCAAAATACGGCTTACCTAAACACTTTTAGCTTTTTTGCAAATAAATATAGTCCTTTTAAGACTCTTTCTTACCTGAAAAACGTGAATAAAAAGCTCTGTACTTTTTTAGTGCTCTACAAGTAACGACAGCAATTCTTTTTGATAACAAATTCGATCTATAGGTCCTTAAGAGCTTCCGGCTGTGCCGAGGCTATCTAGTAGCTCCCGCCATACGGCAAGCTCCGTGGGTAGTTTTTTTCTTATTTCCTCGCAGTTCAGCATTAATTTATCCTTAGAGATATGGGTTGTTCTTTTATCAGAAATTTGAAGGTGCTGATTTTTAGCTGAAAAGCTATCCTCACTAAAGAAACAAACCTTAGCAATGACTTCGAGGTCCATTTTTAATAAAGCATTTTTATGGATTAATGCTAGAACATGATAAGCCGCATATCTCCTGGTAGAATTGCCTTCCTGAAGCATTTGGGCGAGAGCATCTAGCGTTTCCGTTGGAAGCTGACCGCCTTGCTGTGCCACTGCTGCTAGAACCTGGACAGCACACCTTTTGGCAGTAAAATCGCCCTCCTGGAGCATTTGGATGAGAGCATCTAGCGTTTCCTTTGGAAGCTGACCGCCTTGCTGTGCCACTGCTGCTAGAGCCTGGCCAGCATACCATTTGGCAGAATCATCGCCCTTCTGGAGCATTTGAAGGAGAGCCGGTAACGCTTCCTTAGGCAGCTGGACGCCTTGCTGTGCTCCTGCTGCTAGAACATGGGCAGCAGAGCTTTTGGCAGCAGGATCGCCCTCCTGGAGTATTTGGATGAGAGCCGGTAGCGTGTCCTTTGGAAGCTGATCGCCTTGCTGTGCCGCTGCTGCTAGAGCCTCGGCAGCATACCTTTTGGCAAAATCATCGCCCTCCTGGAGCATTTGAATGAGAGCCGGTAGCGTTTCCTTTGGAAGCTGATCGCCTTGCTGTGCCCCTTTCGCTAGAGCTTCGGCAGCGCACCTTTTGGCAGTAAGATTGCCTTCCTGGAGCATTTGGGTGAGAACCGCGAGCGCTTGCTGAGCAAGCTGACCGCCTTGCTGTACCACTGCTGCCAGAGCTTGGCCAGCATGCCTTTGGGTCGTAAAATCGCCCTCCTGGAGCATTTGAATGAGAGCCGATAGCGCTTCCTTAGGCAGCTGTGCGCCTTGCTGTGCCCCTGCTGTTAGAGCCTCGGCAGCATATATTTTGACAAAAAGGTCACCCTCCTGGAGCATTTGAATGAGAGCCGGTAGCACTTCCTTAGGCAGCTGTGCGCCTTGCTGTGCCCCTTCTACTAGAGCCTGGGCAGCACATCTTTTGGCAGCAGAATCGCCCTCTTGGAGCATGTGGATGAGAGCCGCTAGCGCTTCCTTAGGAAGCTGCCTGCCTTGCTGTGCCCCTGCTGCTAGAGCCTTGGCAGCAGAACTTTTGGCAGCAGAATCGCCCTCTTGGAGCATGTGGATGAGAGCCGCTAGCGCTTCCTTAGCAAGTTGGTCACCTTGCTGGGCCACCGCTGTTAGAACATTGGCAGCATGCCTTTTGGCAAAATCATCGCCCTCCTGGAGCATTTGGGTGAGAGCCGCTAGCGTTTCCTTAGCAAGCTGGCCGCCTTGCTGGGCCACTGCTGTTAGAGCCTGTGCAGCAGAACGTTTAGTAATAGAATCGACATCAGGATCCTTAAGAGTCTCAACAATCACTCTCACTATTTCTGGAGCTAACCTTTGCCCTGCTTCTAGGATTTGTAGCAAGTTCCTTAGTGTATTTTCCCTTGTCTGTGAGGCAGAAAATAATTCTCTGATAGCGCGAATTACTTTGAAATGATTAAGAATATTTTTATTCCTGAGCAACCGAGGGAAATCTAAACCTAGCAAGGAGAGATGTTTAATATAGTCTTTTACAAGCTCAATAAAGCCCTCATACTGCTTCACTATAGCAGGATTTTGGCATTCTTCAAAGCATTCTGCAATCAAGCTGAGTTCGCTCCTGACAGCTAAATCGTGAGGCGCAGAAAAAAGGTCATCAAAAAAGGACTTTAGCGCATCCGCATCCGCATAGCGCCGATTATTTGAGGCAGCCAGGGAAAGACACCCTGCGATCATGCGAAAAACTAAGCCATAGCGGGGTTCAAATTTATAGTCTCGCACAAAATTTTGGCATGCTTCTCTTTTTCCTTGGAGATACCGATTGGCAACTTTTGAAGCGGTTAGGAATTCTTGAAAAGTTAAGTGAATAAAATAACCTTTTTCTTCAGCTTCAGGGATGCGCACAAGTCCACAATCTGTAACATCATCCGATGTGATTGTGCCACCTCTAAAATTATCGATTTCTTCTTTTTTCAAATAAAGAGTATCATGTTTCATGGCAAAATAAGCCATTTTTTCAAAAACGGTAGCAATATTGAAGACTTCTGGATTATTTTGGCGAAGATCTTTTTCTGGAAGAATGCTCTTCTTGGTTTGTTTGGAAAGGCCTTGGTCAATTCTTCTCAGCATAAACCATTTATACATCCAATTAACTATCCGTTCATAAATAGAGGTCATGGTAATGGGTTGATCAGAATTAAAAAATTCAGGGTCTTCATTAAAGAGGCAACACAGCAGGGTTAAGTTAATGGGAATATGAGCAAGGCTTGAAACGTTAGGAGAGCTCTCTAATAGACGGTAAAGGTTTGCTTTTTTCTCTTCTGCTTGAACTTGTGCGAAAAATTTATCGATATAACAATCGACCCCTTTTTTATCAAAGCCTAGAAGCTCTAGCTCACAAGAGCGGTCAAAAGAACAGCTACCAGGTCTGGAGGTGATTAGAATATGGGGAAATAACTTTTTTAGCTTTTGAAAAGCTTTAGCAAGACTTGTATTGCCTTGCTCTTCTGCTGAAAGTTCATCATAACCATCCAACACAAGCAAGGTTTTTTCTCGGAAAGCGACATTGTTTATACAAGCCTCGATGACTTGACGATCGATTTTTCCTTCATATTCTTTAGCAATCAGATCAGCGGGAGTATAGCCCTGATTAGCGGGATACTTTTCTGGGGTAAAATTTCTTAAAGGAATCCAAAAAAGGCATGAAAAGAGGCCTTGCCACAAATCCTTTTTTGCCCAGTGATAAGCTATGTAATGGCATAAAGTGCTCTTGCCAATTCCAGCAGCCCCTTGGATATAAACCCTTTTAGCCTCTTTTTTTTCAAGGCTTGCATGTTTGAAAAGCTGTTCGATTTCGATATTTTTCTTAGGTTCGAAGATGGTTTCATGCGTGGGGATGCGAGCATCTTGTAAATACTCAGAAGGTTTATCCAATGCTTGGTCACGTGTTTTTCTTTCTTGATTCTCAATAATGCCTAGCCGCACATAAATTTCTTCTAAAGGCACTTTAAATTCCCACTCTTGGCTTGCTTTAATTTTAAAAATAGAGAGGGTTTCTTGGGAAAGGTAAAGGCCTTGAAGAGAGCCAATAAGAGTTTGTAAATTTATTTTTGCCTGAACTAAAGTCTGTATAATGGCCTCGTTTCCGCTCTTAAAAGCAAGTGCTAATGCCGTTTTTTTCTCCTGATTTAAGATCTCTAAGTCGGCTCCTTTTTTCACTAAGGCTTCACTAATTTTGCAATAATGCTCTCTTGCTTCAAGAGAAGCTATCCCTCCCGCAATGACAACTAGATGTAAGGGGGTATTTCCATCTTTATCTTGCTGATTAAGCTTAATTTGATGCGTAGGTTGGTTTAATAAGCATTGAACGCTCTTTTCATTTCCGTCGAGTGCCGCTAAATGTAAAGGTGAGCGCTCGTCGCTATTTTTAGCTTCCGCCCGAGTAGGATCGTATCCCACCAAAATGCGTACAATATCGACACAATCTGTCGGAGAGCGGCAAGCATGGTGCAGAGCATTATTTTGAGAGCTATCGAGTATTTTTAAATCGACTTTTAACTCAATCAGAAGGGAAAGTAGTGCGCTACAACCAGCGTAACAAATTCGATGAACCAAAAAGTCAGGGCTGTTTTTGAATTTTTGATTAGGATCCATCCTTTTTTCTGCAAGTAACCAATAAATGAGCTCAATATAGGCAGCGCGCTTTTCTGCATGCTCCTCTTTAGGCGATAAGGCTACGCTGTCAGCTCTTGGAAAAGCTGCCTCGGCAGCGATTTCCAGAAACGAACATTCTTGTTCTTCCTGTTGGGGCAGCCCATTGGCAGCTAGCTTTTTTGCGACATTGGGTAAACCATGCTTAAGAGCATTTATAAAGCATGTTTTAAGTGAGGGATTATCTAGCTGGAAAAAAGAAGGGTCTTTTTTGCTTAATAAAATGCAAGCGCATTTATCCTGCATCTTAAAATCTAGGTTTTCTTGCTCAAGCAGAGTTTCTAAAGGGGTAAGATGGAGTACATCTGGCAATTCAGTGTGCGCCCCGTAGTTAATAAGCTTGCACAAAATGGAAAAATATCCCTTATCAGCTGCTAAATGCAGAGCGGTGTACCCCTTCTCCCCTTGTGCGGCATTTAAAATTTGTGGGATATCTTTATGTTTAAGCAAAAGGTCGACAATTTCCTCTTGTCCATATTCAACAGCGGCATGCAGCACAGTCTTAGCGTATTGGCCATCCCCGGCTTTTTTGATATCTGCACCCTCTTTAAGTAGAAACTGCACAATAGGGATAGACCCCATCCTAATAGCTACATGCAAAGGCGTTTCTTTGATCACTCCTCCTGCTAAGGCGTTGAGGTGTGATTTTATATTTTGCCTTTCAGCAAAGAGATAGATAAAAACACTAAGATTTTCCTGAGCTGCAAAATAATGAAGTAAGTTTTCTCCCTCTTTTAAGCTATTCTCTACTTTGTCCAGGTATTCGTTGAGGGCCTGTCGATCAAATTTATATTCTTGTATGTCAAGGTTGCAATATAATTCATACGCTGTGGCCAGATAAAAGCCCCCATGCAGGGAGGCTTCTTCATTTTCTTCTCTTAAAAGTTTATGCCCTTGTGCAATTAAATCTTTTATGCAACAGGAGCACTTCAATTGCAGCAAATCTCTTAACCGCTTGCTAAGCTCTGCGCCTGATAGCCTAGGGGTGGGCGTCCCATGCTGGTGCACAATAGCGAAAGAGTGCACATTCATCCGAGCATTTTGACTTAACTGAGGCTTGACAAACACAGCCTGGGGATGGGCAAGCCCAGGCTGTGTTGCCAAATCGGGATAAAGCACCTTAAATGGCCCTTTAAGGCTGTGTTCGCAACGAGCAAACTCAAGAGAGCTCTGACCTAATAGGTCACTTAGTCCTAGCTTTTTTTTTCGGCGGCATTTTGGTTTTTTTCTTGAATTGCCCTAACGGCTAGCTCTCGCACCATCTCTTCCGACTGACCTGCAAAAAAGAAGGATAGGGAATTACCCAGCTGAACCCCATTGCTTGCCCATATTTCTTTCGCCGCGGCCATGCTTGTTGCATTTCCCTCTAGGCGGCGGTTTATATCTGTAAACCTCCCTGCTCCACCTGTAGAAGCTTCTCTGTTGCTAGGTTCTGGAGCCTCAGGAATGGGGAGAGGCTTAGGAGCAGCAAGAGGAGCCGAAGATTCTCTCTCTTTCTCTTCTTCTGTTTTATTTAACAAAGGGATGCGTGGATTTTGCCCCCATAGATACCCTTTTTTATCTAATCTAGAAGCACACACCAAGCCGATTAATTTAGCGCTAATGGATAAATAAAGCTTTTTTTCTCGTTCAAAATATTGTTGTTTTTCGCCTTCATTAGAAAAAGGACGTAATTGTTGGATTAATTCAAGTGTCTTTCTAGGCTTCTCAGCATCTATAATTGTGCTGTTTAATTTAACGTGCTGAATGATTTTGGCTTGGCTATTTAGAAGTTCTAATTCTTCTTTTTGCAAAGTGGGATAGGCATTGTGCCTTACCTGTTCAGATTTAAGGTAGGTGAATTCAGGTAAATTCTTTCCCTTTCTACCTTTGGCTAAAGATTGGATGATCCTATCCTCAAAGCTCGCATTACGCCCACTGAAAACGAGGTTAAAAAGCCTTTGTCCATACTTGGCTGTATAATAAGCCACCTCTTCAGCGGAATAATTTTTATGCATTAGTTCTTTAGTATGCAAAAGCTTAAAGCCCACTTGCTGTAGAGCTGAGCCCAGTAGTGTTTGCTGTGAAATAGGCTTTTCTTCACCACTTTGCCCATTCACCACATGATACACAGCCGAACGACACACATACGCTTCATTGGCATATGTGCTGGCTAAGATTTGATGAAGATGGTAGTCTGTTTGCAACCGAGCGATGTTTTGAATGTTTTCACGCAGGGAATTTTGCAACTCCTTGCATTTATTTTCTAATAAAGCGCATCTCTTTTTCTTTTTTTCGATCAGTTCTTGAGTATCTTTATCTTTACTACTATGATTTAAATCTTTTAAAGCAGCTAATTCCTCATCTAATGCTTGCTTTGTTGACTCTAATTCATCTATTAAAGGTTCTTTATCTCTCTTTAAAGCTAGAATGTATCCACGGCAGGTTGTAGATTTTTCTAGATGCTCCACATAAAGTCTATTGAGGGCCGCAACTGTAACATCTTGCTCGCGCACCGGCAGAGGATCGAATCGCCTTAGCTCTTGAATTTTAGCATTAAGGGCTGCTAAATGGTGGAGATGTAAGCTTTCTACCCCTTGAAAAATAGTGTCATAGTCCTTTTGACAGAGTGAGATGTGGGCTTCTAGGCCATCTTCAGGCAATTCCGCGCGTAAAATTTTGTTTAGTTTTTTCTGAGCTATTTCCTTAAATGCTTGCCAATCTTCTTCTTCCAAGCTGTAACGCAAAGAAAATAAACTTGCTGTTATTTCCTGTACGTGTTTTTTATATTTAAATTCTTTAAAGATATTGGTAAATTCTTCCTCAGAAAAAAGCCTTTTGCCTTGAATTAAGGGATTATTTTCTTCGTCGTGCAAGAACTTGGGGTAGGTTTCTCGATCTTTTGTTATCGTATCCATATAAGCATTAGAGTCTCGCTGAGAAGAAGAGGTCATCTCAAATAACTCTTCCGAGATGCTATAAAAACCATCGATGACAGCGTTGGTGATCCGCCCTTCAAAATCGAGCCCTTGCGTTTTAACTCTTGCTTCTGCACGCTCAAAAAAAGAACTTTCCCCCGCAAATGTGGTATGAATAGAGGTGTCTATATCGGAGGTTAATTTGCGACTTCCCGGAGCTTTAATCTCAATTTTGCACTCTTGCGCCTTTTCTAAACCTGTCGGCACCCGAGCAGTTTTCTGAGTGACTATAAATTGGTACCATTTCGCCGTAAAGGTATAGCCACCATCGGCTGTTTTTGCCACCTTGCCTGCTATTTCAGCAGCTAAATTAAAATGAGCGGCGGAAAATATTCTTAAAATTGCTTCTCGGTAGCTGGCATAATCGACTACATCGCGGTCTTCTATGTATTTTTGCATCTGCTGTGCAGCTTGCCCTTGAGTTCCATCTAGACGCACAGACGTTACATATGTTCTTTTAAGAGACTCCCAATCGGTATCTCCTAAATTTTTAAACCGTTGGATCGCAGGAAAATCTTGTGAAATAATCATAAAAAACCCTTGGGTTAATATTATTCTGGCGATAGAAAAGTTCGCTCTAAATGCTTAAAAAGCCATTTTTGCTTCATTTCTATTTTCTGATTCATCTACAAACAAAAACTAATTAAAATTTTAGTTTCATGCAAGTTTTTTTGCATGTTCAGAAGTTGATAGGATTAAAAAAAGTGTTTACAAAAATTTCCGAAACTAAACGTTTTAGCTTGTCAATCTTTCTGTATGAATAACTATCAGTCATTTGCTAGATAGGCCGCATAGCAAGATAAAAAAACTGCATAAGCCTCGTTTAGGTGGTGAACTAAGTGATCCTTCCTCTTATATTCTCCTTCCTATACCTGTTAAAAGGCCTACAAAATTGAGTGGTAAAGCTCTTAAGCAAGCTAAAATAATTAATTTTCGCCAATTCCAACTTAGTAGTTTATAGAAATTGCTTATGTAGAGTAGCTAAAACAAGCCCCTTTTTTTATCCTATCTCCCTGCAGGAGGGAGTATGGAATGTTTAAAGAGTATTTTTTAATAACAAAACGGCAGCAAAACGATGAAAGAATGATGCCTCTAACGAATGTGCTTCTCTTTGCTGAGCGATATCCTAACAATGTGTTAGGCTTTCAAAGTGTTTGGTGAAACTTAAGCTTAAGAAGATCAGTCTGAGTTAAAACCTATTCAGAAGTATTCTTCTATAGGCTTTATTTGAGCTTTTTTTTAGAATTTATATGCCATTGAAGCTAACCCAAGAAGTGAGAGATCTTTGGCCCACTTTCATCTTTTTTTTCATCGCGATTGAATTTTCTACTTTGGGAAAAAATGGCTCTTTGCTATAGTTTTGCTTTTCAGTTTATTGCCACGGAGTATAGCGCAGTTTGGCTAGCGCGGCTGCTTTGGGAGCAGTAGGTCGGGGGTTCAAATCCCTCTACTCCGATCATTTACGAGCCTTCTTTAGGCTCGCTTTTGCCTCTCCACTTCTTAACATTGGAAGCATTCCATGCATGCAATTGTATCCTTGGGATGGTTTTACTGGGACCCATCTAGAGAAATCTTTCGCCTTCCGATTATTGATCGGCCATTAGGTTGGTACGGGGCTTGCTTCGTCTTAGGCTTTATTCTTGGCTATTTTGTCATCCTTCCCCTCTTTAGGCGCAAGCTTCTCGGCACAAAAGTTTTGCTGGAAAGGGATATTCTCAATTGGGCCTTATTGGCTAAAGATTTTAAGGCTGCTCAAAGCAGCCCTGATCCATGGATGCGCTCACTCTATCAAAAGCTAAGCCCTGAAACAAAAAAGCAGCTAACCCAGTGGCAATCTATGCAAGAGCCCGATTCGCTCCTTAAAACAGCGCTTTTGCAGGCCTTAAATGAAGGCAAAGGGCCCCGGTCTCGCGCCGATTTAGAAACCTTATTTCCTCAAACTATCGCCCCTGTTAAACAACTTTGCACCGCTTTAGCCGATCAAATCACCTGGTTTGTCACCGTAGGCACCGTGGTAGGAGCTAGGTTGGGGGAAATTTTTTTCTACGATTGGCCTCATTATCGAGATCATCCTCTCGATATGTTCAAAATTTGGGAAGGAGGATTGGCTAGCCACGGAGGGGTGATCGGCATTTTAATCGCCCTATTTCTTTTTCATCGCTCCATTCAAAAAAAGTTTCCGGAGCTTTCTATCCTTACTCTTTTTGATTGTCTATGTATTCCGGCTTGTTTGGGCGCTTTTTGGATTCGGATTGGCAATTTTTTCAATCAAGAGATTATCGGCACCTACACAAACGTCCCTTGGGCGGTCGTTTTTGGCCACCCTATTTACGGACAACCCGGAATTCCCCGCCATCCCGTGCAACTTTACGAGGCTTTTTCTTATTTAGGGATTTTTATTTTTCTCTACGCCTTGTGGAGGTGGGAAAAGTTAAAACTGGCAGAAGGAGTTTTAGCTGGGTTATTTTTCATTCTAAGCTTTTCCGCCCGTTTCTTGTTAGAGTTTTTTAAACTCCCCATGAGTTATATGGTCGATGAATCCTTTTTACAAATGGGGCAATATTTAAGTATTCCGTTTGTGTTACTAGGATTGTTTTTAGTTTTTTATTCACATAAAAAACAAAAACAATTACAAATATCTTAGTCTTAAGACTTGCGGTTGTCATTTTTGTTGTTTTTTAATTTTTTGTTCGTTATATTTTGACATTTGATCCTTTTAGTATGGAGTTTAAGGAAAACATGTCAAAATCAAAGTTAATATTTGATCATAACAACGAAGAAATTGAACTTGAAAATGGCTCTCCTCTTGCCGAAGTATGTGAGGAAGCCGGCGTACCTTTTGCCTGCACGGAAGGTGTCTGCGGAACGTGCGTGATCGTCATCAAAGAAGGGAAAGAAAACCTTACGGATCCTACCCAGGAAGAAGAAGATTTTCTTGGGGAAGGCACGACAGATGAAAGGCTTGCATGCCAATGCAAAATCAAAGGTGGATGCGTACGTATTTCATTCTAATCTCAAATCCATTAAAACTTAAGGATCAACTATGTCAGAAGCAAAAGAAGTAGCAGAAAAAGTTGTCATTCATAAACATATGACGATTAAAGATATCCTCTCTCTTTTCCCTCATAAAGCGCAACGCCTTTCACAAGAGATCACAAATGCGGGCTTAAATTGTGTTGGATGCCATGCCGCTGTATGGGAAACTTTGGAAGCTGGAATGTTAAGCCACCGGATGAATGAAGCGGATATTGACCGTCTCGTCCAAAGATTAAACGCCCTTCTTGAGGAAGAAGAAGCGGATGCCACCACCATTACTTTAACACCCCGCGCTGCAGAAAAATACAAAAGCATTCTGGCTGAAGAAGGGAAAGAGGGATGGGGCATTCGTTTTGCTGAAAAATTTGGTGGATGCAATGGCTTTGAATATGTGCTTGATTATTCGGAAAAAGCGCTTCCTTCCGATCGTGTATTTGTTTCCTGCGACGTTGAAATTCATGTAGATGACTGTATTGCCGATCATATGCTCGGATCAGTCATTGATTATGTCGATGGATTGCACAGCTCTGGCTTTAAAGTTTCCAATCCACACGTTCGCTCTTCTTGCGGATGTGGCCACTCTCACGGCTATTAACCTTTTTGGGCAGTCTATATGGCTGCCCTTTCCATCTTGAGGGTATTTTGGCCAACGAGAGGCCTTGAAAAAAGCGCTTTCTTGGCCGGCTAGCCTCCCATATTTTTTATGCCAGAGCAATCCTTATCTCCCTCTGCGGATGGGGGCGCAGACAAAGCGGGCAATTCTTTCCATAAACCATAGTCCCCCCTCAAAAGTTTTCTCTTATTCCGCCAAACAGTTCCTGTGACTGTATCCACAAGGTACACTTCGGTTCCGTAATCTGGATTATAAACGGTACTGATTTGATAGCGCCCCACTTGAGTGGGCAACTTCTCCTTTGCATACAAGCTTGCCGCCAAGGAAAAAAAGGTTAAAAATAAAAGTATTTTTTTAAGCATATCTCTTGAAAAAAGTTAAGTTTGCTAAAACGGATGTTAGCATGTTCTCCCAAGTCCGTAAAGTTTCTTGTATGAAAGCTATGCCCTTATTCTTGCTTACACACCCTCTCTTTAAAAAAGAACGGATTTAAATAGAGGGAAATACCAGACTTACAAATCACCGGAAAGAATAAAATCACTCTTCTCGCTCGATTTGCGATGCTTGCGCGATTTCAGCCCTTAAGGCTTTTTTGTAGGCTTTTTCTCCAGAATCTGGAATACACGCAACCCCATGAAGATTAGGTCCCCTGCTATTCCATAGGGATACTTCACGTTTAGTCACATGGTTAATACCCAGCCAGGTGGGAAAAGTTTCCCCCTCCTTTTTTCTCCAGTTGATGCCAGGCCTTAATTCTTCCACCTTTTCTGCAACCTTATTAAACTCATACCTCAATTGATGGCTGTGCCGCTGAGAGACTTTTTGCCTAAATGCTGGGTCATCAGCGACTTTTCTATTAAACTCAGCGGGGTCATCGCATGTATTTACCGCTCCTCGAGTGCTAAGCTTTTTTACAATTTTCTCAAAGACTCGTTTTTTAGCAGCAATCACGCTTTCTTTAATTAACGAAAGGTCGTGAGCTTTTAGCTCCCCTTTTTGGATAAATTCTTCAGGAATTTCAGGCTCAGCTAGAACTGAAGCGGCTGTAGTTAAATAAAAAGGGGGCATTTGTTGAGGAAGGTTTATCATTTAGATTTAGCTTGAGTGGATTATTTGAAAAATAAAAACGCATTTTAGTTAAAGCTCTCGTTTTTTTAAACCGAATAATGATGGACTGATAAGCTGGAATTTTGAGCATTCCAGCCTTCCCGACAATTTTTTGGTCTAAAAATGGATGGCATGTCCCAAAGCATTGAGAGCTGCTTCTTTGATCGCTTCGCTGAGTGTGGGATGGGGATGAGAGGCATAGGCCATATCAGACAGAGTGGCTTTTTTTTCTAAGGCAATCACCCCTTCTCCAATCATTTCAGAGGCATTGGGGCCTATGATATGCAAACCAATTAGGCGCCCCGTCTTTGCTTCTCCAATAATTTTAACCATTCCGTCAGTATCCCCTATCGATCTTGCGCGAGAATTTGCTTTAAAAAGGCAGCTGCCGATTTGCACTTTTAATTGGGCATCTTTAGCTTCTTGCTCAGTTAACCCCACTGACGCAACTTCTGGATGGGTATAGATCACATTTGGAATTGCCATGTAGTTCACCTGGGGATGTAAACCAGCGAGTTTTTCCACCACGGCAATTCCTTCTTCAGATGCGCGATGCGCTAACATCGCTCCCTCTACCAAATCTCCAATCGCATAGACTGAAGCACAATGCGTTTGTAAATCTTGATTGACTTCCACAAATCCTCTAGGAGACACTTGAATCCCTACTTCCTGCAATCCTAAGCCCTTACTGTAGGGACGGCGTCCAACCGCTACCAGTACATGCTCGGCTTCAAATGTTAGATTTTTTCCTTCCTGTTCAACTTGGACACGTACTTGCTCTTTACCAATCTCAGCACCTGTCACGTTAGCGCTTAAATAAAACTCAAGCCCTTGTTTTTTTAAAGTTTGCCATAAAGCTTTACGGATGGCTTGATCCATCATAGGGCAAATATGATCGAGCCTTTCCACAACTTTCACCTGGGAACCAAGGCGCGCATAAACTGAGGCCAATTCCACCCCAATCACTCCAGCTCCCACTACAACCAATTTTTTAGGGATTTTTGGCAAGCTGAGGGCTCCTGTGGAAGAGAGGACAATTTTCTCATCAAAAGGAAGAAACGGTAAAGCAATCGGTTCTGAGCCAGTTGCCAAGACAATGTATTTCGCCTGGATCTTTTGCACATGTCCGTCTTTTTTCACTTCGATTGCATGAGGAGAAAGCAAACGCGCTGTGCCAGCTATCCTTTCCACCTTATTTTTTTTGAAAAGTCCCGCTACGCCTTGCACAAATCCACTCACAACCTCTTGCTTTCGCTTCATCATTTGAGGAAATTCCACATGCAAATTTGAAACTTCAATTCCATGGGTCTTAGCATCTTTTTGCAAGAAATGGTACATCTCAGAAGAATAGAGTAAGGCTTTAGAGGGGATGCAGCCTACATTTAAGCACGTTCCACCTAAAGTTGGCTCTTTTTCAATGCAAGCGGTTTTAAAACCTAACTGTGCGGCTCGAATGGCTGCCACATACCCGCCAGGCCCACTTCCAATCACCACAATATCAAAGGAAAGAGTGCTAGTCATGTTATACCTCAATTAATAATCTTGAGGGATCTTCTAAGGCATTTTTAACATGCACTAAAAAGGAGACAGCTTCTTTGCCATCGACAATGCGATGATCATAGCTTAGAGCCACATACATCATGGGGCGAATCACAATTTGATCCTCCATGACAACGGCCCTTTTTTCTATTTTATGCATCCCTAAAATCCCACTTTGAGGAGGATTAAGGATAGGCGTTGAAAGAAGAGAGCCATAAATTCCCCCATTGGTAATGGTGAAACCGCCTCCTTGTAAATCATCCATCGCTAATCTCCCCTCTCGGGCTTTTTTGGCATAATTTTCGATCTCTTTTTCAATTTCTGCAAAAGAGAGCTGCTCACAATTACGCAAGACGGGCACGATTAACCCCCGATCGGTACCCACTGCGATGCCGATATCAAAATATTCCCTATGCACAATTTCATCTTTGTCAATATAGGAATTCAGTTCGGGAACTGCGCGTAAAGCCGACACCACCGCCTTTACAAAAAAAGACATGAGTCCTAATTTGACCCCATGTTTTTTCTGAAAAAAGTCTCTATATTTCTCTCTTACGGCCATAATGGCAGAACAGTCAACCTCATTAAAGGTGGTTAACATAGCAGTCGCCTGCTGCGCTTCCACTAATCGATTGGCGATCACTTTTCGGATTTGGGTCATTTTGCGCCGAGTTTCGCGCTCGTTTGTTTTTCTGGGAGGGGTAGCCTCTTCAGGTGAAAGTGCTGGGGCGTGCAGCTTTTCTACAGGCAAAGGGGATGGAAAATCGTTTTGGTCAACATTTCCTATCTCTGCTAAAAAAGCCTCTTTGCCATACCGAATTCCTTGCGAAGGGGGAAAAGGCCCTCGCGATTTTGACTTTTTTTCCTCTACCGTTTCTCGCTTAGGCATTGGAGCTGCGCTTTGTTTAGCTTCTGCATCGACAAATCCTACGACTTGTCCAATTTTTACTGTGTCGCCTGGTTTAACTTGCAAAGTCAAAATCCCAGAAGCTTTTGCGTAAAGCACTTGGTTCACTTTATCTGTTTCTAGTTCCAGAACTTCATCATCCACTTGAACTGTAGAACCAGATGGCTTAATCAAGGTTCCAACAATTGCTTCAGTAATCGATTCTCCCATAGGGGGAACTTTAATTTCCTCTTTCATTTTTGCATACGCCTTTATTTTACTGTGCCTTCTTTCCAAAGATGGCCTGAATGATCTCGGCCTGTTCCTGTTTATGCAAAGCAAATGATCCAGCAGCAGGGGAAGCTTTGCAAACCCTTCCTATATACTCTAATTCGTGAGTAGAAGGAAGGATTTCTCGCAATTTTGGTCGAATAAAATTCCAAGCCCCCATATTGCTAGGCTCTTCTTGCACCCACGCACAACGATTGAACCCCTTGTATTTTTCTAAAATTTCTTTCAATTTTTTCCCGTTTAGAGGATATAGCTGTTCGATTCGAATAATCGCTATCTCCTCTATCCCCTGTTTTTTTCTCTCTTCATCTAAATCATAATAAATTCGCCCGCTACATAAGAGGAGCGTTTTCACTTTTTTGGGGGAATGGGGGTCGTCGTGAATCTCTTGGAAAGATCCCTGAACAAAATCTGGGAGGGGATTTTGGCAGGCAGGATGGCGTAAAAGCCCTTTGGGAGTAAAAACAACTAGCGGTTTCCTAGAAGCCAGCAATGTTTGCCTGCGCAATAAGTGGAAAAATTGAGCGGGCGTCGTAGGATTCACAATTTGCATATTGCCATCGCCTGCAAGCGTTAAAAATCTTTCTAATCGCCCTGAAGAATGCTCTGGGCCTTGTCCTTCAAATCCATGGGGTAAAAACATCACCAATCCCACTTTTTGTCCCCATTTTTCTTCAGCTGTGGAGATATATTGGTCGATCACAATTTGGGCCCCATTGGCAAAATCCCCAAATTGAGCTTCCCAAATCACCAAAGCTTTTGGGTTGCCAATGCTATACCCATACTCAAAGCCTAAAACAGCATATTCGGAAAGAGGGGAATTAAAAATATCAAATCTCCCCTGGCCGTCTTTCACATGTTGCAAAGGAAAGTAAAGTTGGTTGTTTTGCTGATCGACCCACATCGCATGGCGATGGCTAAACGTCCCCCGGCATACGTCCTGTCCAGAAATTCTCACGCTCACCCCCTCCCACAAAAGAGAGGCATAAGCTAAGGTTTCAGCCATTCCCCAATCTACAGGCTTTTGCCCCATTCCCATTTGGCGCCTCTCTCGAATAAGAGCTTCTAATTTCCGATGAAGGGCAAAATGGGGGGGAATGGTACACAGTTTGTCTGTCACTTCCATTAAAATATTTTGCGAAATCCCTGTAGGATAAGCCATAAAAAGCTGTTCTGCCTCCTGCGCTTTAACAGTTTTAGTTTTGGGAAAATCCATTTTAGCCTCTTGCAAAGCTTTTTGCAAAGAGGCTTTAAACTCGAGCTCCAAAGCTTCAGCCATATGTTTTTCCAAGAGCCCTTGTTGAATCAAAGTATCGCGGTAGATTTCTCGAATAGGTTTTTTTTGCTTAATTAGCCGGTACTGGTCTGGTTGCGTATAAGCAGGCTCGTCGGCTTCGTTATGCCCAAATTTCCGATAACAATTTAGCTCGATGAAAACATCGCAATGGTATTTTTGACGCAGCTGCACAGCTAAATTAACAGCATGTACGCACCCTTCTGGGTCCTCTGCATTGACGTGAAAAACGGGCGCGCGAAAGGTGCGCGCAATATCTGTGCAGTAGGGGGTCGAGCGCGAATCGCTTGGCAGGGTGGTAAAACCAATTTGGTTATTGATGACAATATGAAGGGTTCCTCCTGTTGAATATCCTGGCAATCGGTGCATCTGCATGGTTTCATAGCAAACGCCTTGCCCAGCTATCGCCGCGTCTCCATGGACTAAAAGGGGAAGTATTTTTTTCTTCGTTTGATCATTCGCTAAGACTTGGCGGGCATACACCTCCCCTTCTACCACTGCATCCACAGATTCTAGATGGCTTGGATTAGGGGGCATCTCCAAGCGTACTTTCTGCCCTGAAGCTGTCATAACATGCGCTGAGAATCCCTGGTGATATTTGACATCCCCACTTCCTTCAAAAGAGCCTGGAATATAGCCTTCCTCAAATTCAGAAAAAATATCCGCATAAGACTTGTCTAAAATGTTGCTGAGAACATTTAAGCGTCCTCGATGGGACATCCCCAAAACAAACTCCTCTATTCCCTCTTGGCTCCCCTTTTCGATAAGCGCCTTTAAAATAGGAATAAGGGTTTCACCCCCCTCCAACGAAAATCTTTTTTGGCCTGCATATTTTGTATGTAAAAATCGCTCAAATAGCTCAGACTTATTTAAATGCTGCAAAATCGAACGTTTTTGCTCAAAAGAAAGCTCTATTTTAAATCGGCTAGATTCGATTTGATCCTGCAACCATTTTTCCATCTCGGGATTTTCTAATCCCCTATACTCGATCCCGATTTTATCGCAGTAAATCTCGCGCAAGCAAGCAATCAATTCTTGCAAAGTAGCTGTTGCCTCTTTTAAAAGCCCGCAGGTGGGAAAACGGACATTTAATTCCTCGTTAGTAAAACCTAAAGTTTTGAGGTTGAGTTGCCAAGGTTCTTCTATGGGAGCTGTAGCAATGGGATTCACTCTTGCAAGATAGTGCCCATATGTCCGGTAGGCTTCCATTAAATGCCAAATACGCCTACTATCCCTATCCGGATGATCAATGGGCTTTTGTTCGATCACTGTGGGGTGGAAGAGATCCCCTTTTGCTTCTCCAGCTTTTGCCTGTTCAAATAGAGGACGCCAGGATGAATCAATACTTTGAGGATCGTTTTGAAATTTTACGTACATCTCATCGATCAAAGCTAAATTTGCAAAAGCTGCTTGCATTAAAGTCTCGTAGGACATCATCTTCCAAAACCTTTGTGTAGACCATCACTCAAGCGATGTATTAAAAAAATAAGGAGAGAAAAAAGGGAACCCCTGATGAGCGCTTTTTACCACACCGCCCTAATTTTTGTTTAACGCAGAAAAAATTTATTTGGAAGAATAAGGAGAATGATTAAAATAGGTAGCTTAATTATAGGAAAAATTCATGCTTTCTCGATTGATTTTCATCCTGTTATGCTTTTTTATGGAAGGATGCAATACAGCCCCCTCTTCTCCACCTTGGCTTGCTCAAGAAATTAACGGGCGTGAAGAAGGAACACCTCCTGCTCGCTTTCCTGTTTACCAAGCGAAAGTTCCCCCTTCTTGGATTAGAAAAGATCCCCTGTTTTCCCAATCTCTTCAAGATAGCACTTTGCCTATTTGCGAGTTTTTTATTCGAAAAGATGCGGAGGAAATCCGCATTGCCATCCATAGCTTTCCCGCTGAAACCCTGGATAGGCGAATTGCCCCTATGGCGCAAATTGTCCGGTGGAAAAAGCAATTCGAACAGCTCAATCCTTTACAGCAGCATACCCAGTCACAGTCTTGGGGAGGATTTGTGGGGCTTTATTTTGAAGGATCGGGCCTCATGAAAGGGCAGCAAGTCAAAATGTTAGGGTGGAGCATGCAGCTGGCAAGAGAGCATTTTCTAACTATTCAGCAAAAAGACTTGCTTTCGTCAGAGTCCTATTTTAGGCAAGCTGTAGGAGATTATACGATCAAAGCTTTAGGTCCTAAAGAGCTTGTTGAGCAACATCAAGAAGAAATTGAAGCCTTTGCACATAGTTTTGAACTGATTAGAGAGCTACCTGAACAATCATGAGATCGCTCAAAAGTTTTTACCACTTTTTAGGAAGCATTCAATTTGCAGTTACTCTTATTGCTTTAGCAGCTTGCTTTATGGTTGTGGGAACATGGATTGAGTCCTTAACAGATTCTCATCGCTCTGCCGTGCAGTTTATTTACCATAACCCTTTCTTTAAAATTTTATTAATAGCTTTTTTTGTGAATATTTTGGTTTCCGCTCTCCGCCGTTGGCCATTTAGATGGAAGCATACCCCTTTTTTACTGACCCATCTTGGCTTGCTTATGATTATAGCGGGAGTATTTGTTAAAAATATTTACGGCGTGCAAGGCTCTTTAGAAATTCGGGAAGGAAGTGGTAGCCATCATTTTTTTTCGGTTGAAAATCCCATTGTAAGTTTAGAGAAAAAAGGTTTCTTAGAAAAAGAAATTTACCCTCTTAAAACCTCTAACTGGGGCAAACTGGAACTCCTTCCTCCAGAATCCAAAATTTGGCCCGATATCCAGATAGAGCTCGTCAGCTATGCCCCCCATTCGGCTGAAAAAATCGATACATGGATTCATCAAAATGAAGGTCGAATAGCTGGCTTAAGATCTTTTCCCGTCCATACTTGGGAAGGAAATGAGGGCTCCCTCCCTTATAGCTGCCAAGCTAAGCTTCATCATTCAGGCTCTTCCCCTTGGCGCATTTACGCTTTCCGCACTGCGCATGTGGAAAAACTGGCCAAAGAGCTGTTCCTTCAAACCGCAGAAATTGCCATTAGCGATACCAAAAACGACCAACTACTTTGCCATATGCCTTTAAGAGAAGCTCTGACTGAGTCCATTACATGGAAAGAAGGAAATGGTACCGTTGCATTAGATTTCGATTTTTCCACATTCACAGGATTTAATCAACCGTGTGTGAGGATGGAAGGTTTTTACAAACAAGCTTTTAAAATAAAAACACAACTAATTGGGAAACAAGCACTTGTTAATCAAAACGATTTAGTTTTGCAAATGGGCAAAGCTCCAATCGCTTTAGATTTAGTCTGTTCTCCCAGTTTAACATTTATTGAAAACGAGGATGGAGATGTTTATTTACTGGCATTTGACTCAAACGGTGAAGTTTATTCTCAACATTTTAAAAACGGCGCTTTAGATAAAATTAGGGTTTACGATCAAGGGTTCGGCGGTTATTGGGCCACCGCCACTATCCCTTTCTCAAACTTGCCAAATACGCGCAAAGAGAGAGAGGCAGCTAGGCTTCATCACTTAGCCATTCAACTGCGACAAACGCTCCGCCCTAACTCTACTCTGCCGCCACCTGTACAGCTATTCGCAGACGCTTGCCAAAAAGGTCAGCAAGATTTTGTTTCTTCCCTTTTATTATTTTTACATGAATGGGATAAACAAGGAGGCTGGGTTATGCCTTTTTCTGCGAGTTTGCCAAATAAACTTACCTTACTACTTGAATCCTTAGAGTGGAAGACATTATCGCCTATCGACTTTAAAGCTTGCTACTGGCTTGCTTTGCTCTCGCAAGAAATGGAGGCTAAATTTTGGGCGGGGGAAGATCTTTCCTTTTTTTTAAAAGAAAAAGGATGGCCCTATCCCATTCCTCCCTTAACTGAAAAACAGTTTTCAGCATTTATGGCAGATTTTACTCAACAGGTTTATGCACTTTCAGCTGATTTACCTCCGCTGGATAGCCGCACTTTGCCAACTCCCCTTTCAGCTGCTGCCCTACTTTCTGCTTATTTTCGCCTCTATTCTCTGCATCTCAGCCATTTTCAAGCTGTTCAAAATCAAGAGCTTGCCGAAATATGCCAAAGTTACTTTGCCTCGCAATTTTTGGAAGCTCAATTACAAGAAATTTTGCACACTTCTAAGGGTTATTTCGAGTTGGTTGAGACTCTTCCAGAAAATGCGCAAGTGTGGCTCGCTTTGCAAAATGCTTGTCACAGCCTTGTCCCCTTTTTTTTTAAAAAAGGAAGTGAAGATAAACTCACAAAGGAAGAGATGCTGCAATTAATTGCTCTCACCTTGCCTCTTCCGATTTGTGAAACAGCTTATCCTGGCGAGAAAATTCAAGCTGATCTTGCGACTTCTTCTCCTATCACCCTAGAATGCCCTTTGTCCTATAGCTATCAACCTTTGCCAACTTTAGAAAAACTGGAAGCTAATATGCCTCTTCTTAAACTGAATATTAAGAGAGGAACAGAAGAGGAAACTCACGCGCTCTCCTTTAAAGCCTATGGAACTTATTTGCGGCAGCCTATTTTAGGGGGAGAATATAGGATTGGCTTCCAAGCTAAAACCGAAGAAATCCCTTACCATTTGCGCCTAAAAAATGCCCGCCAAATTCCCTACGCGCAATCTCCCCAAGCCTATAATTATGAATGCGATCTAGTGGTAATGGATCAAAAAAAAGGAACCCAGATAGAAACAACCTTGAGTATGAATTGCGTTTACGAAACCTGGGACGGGTACCGGTTTTACTTAGCAAACATGACACCGGCTACAGAGATCTCCGCTAAAAAAGTGCAGGTTGTGGTGAATTATGATCCCGCCAAATCTCTCTTAACTTATCCCGGAGCCGCACTCCTTTCTCTCGGAATTTTTCTTTTATTTTGGGCATCTTCCTCCCAAAAGAAAAAATAAAAGGTTGTTTTTATTTTTAAAAAAAATAATTACAATTTAATTGATTCTAAATATTTTTTTAAATAAAATGAAATAAAAGAAAGCTTTATTAGAGGGCAAAATGGCTAACCTCCCCCCTGATAAATTCATTTATCAAATTTTTGAAGCTCAACGGCAACAATCCACTAAGCCTTCTTCTTTTGTTTCGAAGCTCTTTTCTAAACTTAAGCGAAAAATTTTTAGCGAGAAAAACAAAAATCCTTTACAAGGAAGAATTCAAGAGCTCCATTGGGATAGCGAGCAAATTCGGGAAGAATTAGAAAAAATTAAAGCAGGGGTAGATGCAGATTTACAACCTCTCGTTTTTGAAGTCATCAATCCCATGCTTCGCAGTATCCAACATCTAAACCATATCGCCCAAAATCCTCCAACTGTAGGGGTCATTCAAGAAAAAACCGTTCAACGCTACATCAAATGGATAGACCAAGCCAAGGTATGGGTGCAGCTTTATACAAAAGCGAAAGATAAAGAGGAAGTTTTAAAAGCCGTTGTTGACCATATTGTGTTGGTTTCTAATCAAACGATTGATCGCGACCTGCAGATTTTAAACGAATATAAAATTCAAGCAATCGAGCTCTTAGAGGAGTCAGCTGAGAAAAAAGAGGACTTAAGAAAAATTTTATACGGCCAAATTACTCCCTTTTTAGACAATCTGGCGCAACTCAAGTATGCTGCTTATCCCCAATTTCAAAATTTAAAAGAAATGAGTGACTGGAAAGCCCAGATAGATAGCCTAAGGCAAGAAAATTTCAACCATGCCTTACAGGTGATTGACACCTTTATTGAGCGTCATCGCCATGCTTAGTTTCCATTTTTAAAAACTGGCGAAGCTGCTCAATATTATGAGGGGTAATTCCTTTAACTTTTTTGAACTCCTCATCGGAAGCTTCCTTCATTTTTTTTACGCTTCCAAAATGCTTCAAGAGCGCTCTTTTTTTTGTCGGCCCTATACCCGGAACATCATCAAGCGCACTCTTAATGGTCCGTTTTTGCATCCGCTTGCGGTGAAACTTAATCACAAATCGGTGGGCTTCATCGCGGATTTGCTGCACCATAAAAAGAACAGGGGAAGTGACTTTGAGAATTAAAGGATCTTTTACATTTGGCAAGAAAACTTGCTCCGAAGTCAATCCCCTATCATGGCGCCCTTGCTCCTTTGCAATCCCAATCACGTTAACAGAAACAATGTCCAATTCAGCCAATACTTTGAGAGCAAGATTTAAATGCCCTTTTCCGCCATCCACAATCAACAAATCGGGCAGAGTATTTTCATCTTTAGCTTTTCCATAACGGCGCGAAAGGACTTCTCGCATCGCTCCATAGTCATCCGCAGGCCCCACTTGTTTAAGCTTATAAGTCCGATAATTTTTTGGATCCTTTTTTCCTTCCGAAAAAGCGATCACTGTAGAAACGTGTTCTGTGCCCGCAATATGGGAGTTATCAATGCACTCAATTTTTTTGGGATAATTTGTTAGATGAAATTGCTCTTGCATAGCGAGGAGGATATTCTCGCGCAAGGTTTGCTCATCCTTTTCTTTTTTGAAAGAAGCTTCCGCATTTGCTTGAGCCATTTCAATTAAGACGCTCTTACTTCCACGCTTGGGAGAATAGATCTGTGTTTTTCTTGCTCGATTCTCCGATAAAAGCTCTGTTAAGGAGGCTTCATCCTCTATTTCAATGGGAAGCAAAATTTCATGTGGTAGAAAGTCTTTATCCTGGTAGTGCTGAAGCATGAAAGAAGTCAATAACTCTGCATCATCTTCTGCAATTTTAGTGAAATTAAAGCTTTGAGAAGCCGTTAACCGCCCCTCTCTAAATTGGAGTTGACACAGCATCACATCTTCGCCTTGTCGATAAACCCCTAAGGCGTCCGCATCTTTGCCAGACACACTATCGACATATTGGGGCTCAACCGTTTTTTCTATGTACCGGATCGTGTCTAATATCTTGGCCGCTTTTTCAAACTCTAACTTTTCTGCATAAGTTTCCATCTCCTTATACATTTCTTGCACGATTTCTTTATTTTGGCCCCGTAAAAATTTAATCGTTCGATTAACTTGCACCTGGTATTCCTCTTGAGAGCATTTTAGAACACAAGGGGCAATGCAACGTTTCATATCATACAGAATACAAGGGCGGCTTCTACGGGAAAATTCGGCATCCGAGCATTGCCGAAGAGGGAACAATCGGTGAAGAAGATCAAGGGTACGACGCGCTGCCCCCGCATGCGCATACGGTCCAAAATAGACCCCCTCTGCTTTTGGCTTGCCGCGATAACGTTCCAAGCTGAGGAGAGGCCAGGGATGTTTAACATTTATCTTTAAAGCCACGTAACTTTTATCATCTTTTAATAAAGCATTGTACTTAGGTTTATGCTTTTTAATTAAATGGCTTTCTAATAAAAGAGCTTCTTTTTCAGAGTTGACGCTAATCGTTTCAATCGTTTCAACTTGGGGAATTAAAAAAGGGATCATTTCCCGTCCATCGCCGCTGGACACGAAATACTGTTTAAGGCGGAGGCGGAGATTCTTGGCTTTGCCAACATATAAAACCAGCCCTCCGTGATTTTTCATCAAATACACGCCCGGATGAGTGGGGTAAAGAGCTAACGTTTTGGGATCAAAAGGCATATATCAGGCTTGGGGATTTATCCGATTTAGATCGACTTGTCTAATTTTATCCAAACGCTTTATAAAGCTATCCTGATCTTTTTGTTGATGAGCTTTTTTCATGCGCTCTATCCAAGCCTCTTTTTTAGCTTTGCGCGCTTGACGAAGAGATTTTTCTTGACGTTTTTTTTGTGTCACCTCTTCTTCAAATGCACGCTCCCGTTTGGTATGCTCTTTATAAGCTTTGGCGGATAAGCGAGAAACAAACAAGTCATTAACCGTTTTGCTATTGCCCAGTGATTTAATTTGCAGCTGCTTTTTTAGCACAGAGGGGTCTGCTTTTTTCTCTTCGGGAATAGGTGCGTCTTCTGCTTTTGAAGATGACCCTAATTGCTCCTCTTCTGATGGGGGAAAAGGATAAGATTGATCATAAAATTGACGAAATGCATCTCCTCCTGCTGGAGAATTTAAATTTGTTTCCACTTCTTTCTCCTTATAGAGCTGACTTCCGGTTAAGCTATCTTTATTATACTAAATAATTCAATAGTTAAGCAATTTTTTCTTTTTCAAGCTCTTGCAAAGCAAGCTGGCCACAGGCAGCCGCAATATCTTCCCCTTTTGTATATCGGCAAGTATTGACAATTTTTGCTCCAAAAAGGACGGCGCGGAATTGTTTAATAGCTTTTTTATCGGGCCTGCGCAATCGCAGCCCAGGAACCGGGTTATAAGGGATAAGATTTACGCTGAATTGATTTTTTCCGTGCAGAAGATGGGTTAACTCAAAGGCGTGATCGGGATGGTCATTGATGCCAGCAATCAAAGTATATTCAAAAGTAATATCCCGCTTGGTAAGCTCTGCATATTCCTCCATCGCCTCCATAATAGCTTCTAATGGATATTTTCGGGCATAAGGAATAATTTTTTGCCGAATATGCTGATTAGGGGCATGTAAGGACAACACCAAGCTTACTTTAAGCCCCTCTCGACTAAGACGTTTAATTCCTTCCACAATTCCCACTGTTGAAACGGTAATACGTCTTTGAGAAAGATTCAAAAGATCCGGATTGCTCAATAAGCGAATAGATTTAACCACAGAGTCGTAATTTTTGAGCGGTTCACCCATTCCCATATAAACGACATGGGAGACCCGCTCCCCTTTTTCTTTGAGCCATCGATTAATTAAAAAAACTTGTTCGACAATTTCATGCGGACGTAAATTTCGGAAAAAGCCTTGTTTTCCGGACGCACAAAAGGCACATTTTGCAGGGCATCCCACTTGCGAAGACACGCACACCGTTCGCCTATCTCGGGAGCAAATTAGCACTGACTCGACCAGTTTGTTATCTTTTAAGCGCCATAAAAATTTATAGGTTTCTAAATCTGCGGAAGGTTTGACGTGCACCAGCTGTAAATGAGAGAGTGAAATATGCGACTGAAGGAGCTTTTTTAGCTCAGAGCTCATATTGGTCATTTCCCCCCACTCCATAATCCCCTTGCCATAAACCCAATCCATTAATTGTTTGGCGTGAAACGGTTTTTGTTCGAGAGAAATCAATAAACTTTTGAGTTCTTCCTCTGTCATTTCAAAAAACTGATGCATATTTAAACTCTCTTAACAAATTTTTACATCGACAACTAAATGTAAAAATATTATCTTATCTCAACATATTTTTCAACGGAGATCCCGAAATTTCCCTCGTTTTAGTAGCTTTAAGCAAAACTAAAAATTTTGTTTTTTTCTTGTCGCTTATTTGCTGCTTAGATATTGTGCATGCATAAGAAAATAATGGAGTTGTGGCCTTCACGTGGGAGTAGATTCTAAAAACTTGCCTAATAAACAAATCTTTATTTTTTGGCACAAGCCTTGGGCTTTGAATAGCGGGGAAGATGTCAATGCGCCTCTTTCAAAACACCTTTTTAGATTTCATAGAGTTTGCTCGAGATTTTTTTGGCTGGATGTTTGAGATCTGCTAACAGAGTAGGTTTCAAAGCAAGCCAAAAAAACTTTGAGGGAAACAAGAAAGATAAAACCAAGCGGCTTTGAAAGGGGCTACTATTATTAACATTTAGCAAATTAAAAATGCATCCTTAAAAAAATGCACCTGGCAGATAAGGGAAAATTCGGCAAAAATTTGACAAGCTTGCGGAAAACCTTTTGTATCCATATAATTTGTTGTCGATTGTTATAGTGGTTGTTTTACTCAAAAGCAAGGGGATGCGATTGCCCCAGAAATATAAACTGAAACGATAAGTAACTAATATTGTACACAGGAGTGTCTTATGCTAAAAAAAACTTTTTTAATCACCATGCTTTCAATTTTCGCCGCAAGCGGAAGTTATGCTGAAGAAGCTAAGCAAGAAGAAGAAGGCCAAAAATTTTCTACAGCTGTTTACCACCAGGACGAGGAGGAAGAGCATACCGATAAGTTAGCTACTCTCCAAGAGGAAGAAGAAAAAGAAGACCAGCTCGCGGCAAATGAAGGCGAAGAAGAAGAAGAAAATCAGCTTGCTGCTAACGAAGAAGAAGAAAAAGAAGAAAACGTATTAGCAAAATGCTCTTGTGGGAAAACAAAAGATGAAGAAAAGGAAGATGAGCTGCTAGCTTTCAATCCTTACAGCGATGACGATGAAGATGACGATGACGACGATGAGGACCTAGTAGTTTAATCGAGCTTAGCCAAATTTAGATGGCAGCTTATGGCCTGCCATCTTTTTTGCATTCCATAAAAGCCACTTTCACCTATCTCGCAATCACGACTTCACAAAATGAAAAAACCTTTTTGCTTAATAACCAGCGTGAAGTGGCTACATCAAGCTTCCGATAGAAAAGTTTTCATCTTATCTTAAAAAAGACTTGCCTCCTACGATGTAAGAATCCAGGCAAAACATCCCCCTCCCAAGCTCTGCGGAACCGAGACGGTTTAAACAAACATTTAAGCAACTCACCCCATCCGCTCATCGTCCTCTTATTGGCAATCTCCCTAAGAGGGTGGCTTGAAATTCTATTTTCTTTTACATCGCTCACTTTGCATACGGATAAGCTTATTATTGCCTGCATCCTAATAAACCCAGCCAGCTCTTTATCAAACAAGCAAAAAAAAATTAAGCCTTTTTGCCTATGCTTAAGCTGTCTTTACGTTAAATTGGTGGTGACTTAAAGCACAATTAAAGAACTAGCGGTAATCAAAGCCAAAGGAAGGTTTATGGATAACCGCCCCTGTAATACTAAAGGGTAATGATAGCAATCTCTTTTAGTATTAATTGATGGGTTCTTAAGAAATCTCAGCTGGGCTAAGACTATCTAGCCGCTTCCGCCATATAGCTAGCTGTGGAGGCAGTTGTTTCCTTATTTCTTTGTAACTCAGCATCATTAATTTATCTTTACAGGAATAAGCTGCCCTATTATCAGAAATTTGAAGTCGTCGATCTTTAACTGAAAAGCTATATTTAGCAAGGAAGCAAGCCTCAATAATTAGAGGAAATGCCTCTATACTCATTTTTAATAATGCATCTTTATCAAACTTTTTTAGGGCAGCGACGACATAAAAATTAGCTCGCATATCATCTTCTTTGAGAGCTTGGAGAAGAGCGGCCAGTACTTCTTTCGGAAGCTCACCACCGCCTTGTTCTGCTATTGCTCCTAGGGCATCAGCAGCATAATCCTTAGTCATACTATTGCCTTCTTTGAGAGCTTGGAGAAGAGCGGCCTGTACTTCTTTGGAAAGCTTTCCTCCTTGTGTCGCTATTGCTTCTAAAATCCTAGCAACACGGCCTTTAGTCTCTTCATCACCTTCTTTAAGAGCTTGGATGAAAGCAGCTAGAACTTCTTCTGGAAGCTCTCCTCCTTGTGTTACTATTTCTTCTAGGACATCAGCAACACAACCTTTAGTCTCTTCATCACCTTCTTTGAAAGCTTGGCTAAGGACAGCTGGCACTTCTTTCGAAAGCTCTCCTCTTTGTTTTGCTATCTTTATTAGGACATCACAAGCAGAAGACTTAATCTCTATATCGCCTTCTTTGAGAGCTTGGATGACAGCATCTAGCACTTCTTTCGGAATCCCAGCTCCTTGGCCTGCCATTTCTTTTAGAAAAAAGATAGCAGAACATTTAGTCTCTCTGTCGCCCTCTTTAAGGGATTGAATGAGAGCGGTTAGCGCTTCTTTAAAAAGCTCACCTCCTTGCTCTGCCATTTCTATTAGGACCTTAGCTGCAGAACATTTAGTCTCTCCATCACTTTCTTTGAGAGCTTGAATGAGAGCGTCTAATGCTTCTTTCGAGAACTCACCTCTTTGATTTGCCATTTCTCCTAGGGCAAAAGCAGCACAAAAGCTAGTTATACTATTACCTTCTTTGAAAGCTTGGATGAGAGCGGCTAGCACTTCTCTCTGAAGTTTACCTCCTTGTTTTGCCATTTCTCTTAAGACTCTGGTGGCAGAGGCTTTAGTCTGATTATCTTTTTCTTGGAGAGCTTGGATAAGAGCGTCTAGCGCTTCTTTCGGAATCTCAACTCCTTGTTTTGCTATTGCTTGTATGACCTCAGCCACACAAATTTTAGCCGTGCTATTACCTTCTTTGAGAGCTTGGATGAGAGCGTCCAGCACTTCTTTCGGAATCCCAGCTCCTTGTTTTGCTATTGCCCCTAGAACCCTAGCCGCAGAATATTTGGTCTCTCTATCGCCTTCTTTGAGAGCTTGGGTAAGAATGATTAATACCTCTTTCGAAAGCTCTCCTCTTTGTTTTCCTATTGCTATTATGGCATTAGCAGCATAAAATCTAGTTGTACTATTGTCTTCTTTGAGAGCTTGGATAAGAGCGTTTAGCGCTTCTTTCGGAAGCTCATCTCCTTGTTGTGCTATAGCTTCTAGAGCAATAGCAACATAAGCTTTAGTTCGATTATCACCTTCTTCAAGAGCTTGGGTGAGAGCAGCTAGCGCTTCTTTCGGAAGTGCACCCCCTTGTTTTGCTATTGCTTGTATGGCATCAGCAACATAAATTTTAGTCGCTCTATCGCCTTCTTTAAAAGCTTGGGTGAGAGCAGCTAGCACTTCTTTCGGAAGTTCACCTCCTTGTTTTGCTATTGCTTTTATGACATTAGCAGCAGAATTTTTAGCCTCTCCATCATCTTCTTTGAGAGCTTGGATAAGAACGTCTAGCGCTTCTTTCGGAATCTCAACCCCTTGTTCTGCTATTGCTTGTATAGCATTAGCAACAGAATATTTAGCCAGGCCATTATTTTCTTTGAGAGCTTGGATAAGAGCGTCTAACGTTTCTTTCGGAAGTTCACCTCCTCGTATTGCTATTGCCTCTAGGGCACGAGTAGTGTAAACTTTAGTCCAACTATCGTCTTCTTTAAGAGCTTGGATGAGAGCGCCTAATGCTTTCTTCGAAAGCGCACCTCTTTGTTTTGCTATTTTTCCTAGGGTACTAGCAGCCTCACCTTTAATCCTGCTCTTGCCTTCTTTGAAAGCTTGGATGAGAGTGGCTAGCACTTTTTCAGAAAGTTTACTTCCTCGTTTTGCTATTGCTTCTAAGGCACTAGCAACAGAACCGTTAGCAGGATAGTGGATTTCTCCGAGGAGCTGAAAAAGGACGGTTATCGCTTCTTGCGAAAGCTCTCCTCCTTGCTTTGCTATTTCTTCTAAAATAGAGGCAGCAATAGAAGAGGCAATATACTCTCTAGCATCAGAATATTTTTTAGCGCTCTTAAGTTCCTCTGCAATCAATCCTACTATTTCTAAAGCTAGGCTTAGCCCTGTTCTCACAAAGCGTAGTAAGGTTTCTAAAACATCTTTTCTTGTCCGTGGATCAGATAACAGTTCTTTGAGAGTATGCACGATTTCGGGATGGTTAAAAAGTTTTTTATTCCTGAGCAATCTTTCGAAGTCTAAATTTAGCAAACAGAGATGCTTAACATAGTCTTTTACAAGCTCGACAAAACCATTGTACTGCTTCACCAGCGTCGGATTTTCGCACTCTTCAAAGCACTCTGCAATCAAAGTAAGCTCGCTACTGACAGCTAAGTCTTGCGGGGCAGCAAAAAGATCGTCAAAAAAAGACTGCAGTGCATCCTCACAGCCTCGGTCGCTTGAAGTAGCGTGAGAAAGATAGCCAGCAATCATGCGCAAGACTAGGCCATAGCGAGGCTCAAACTTATATTGCCGTACAAAATTTCGGCATGCTTGCCTTTCTCCTTTAAGATATTGATTGGCAACTTTTGAAGCAGTTAAAAACTCTTGGAAGGTTAAGTGTATAAAATACCATTTTTCCTCCGCTTCGGGGATGCGCAGAAGCCCACAATCAGTAAGCTCATTGGGTGAGATTTTATTATCTCTACTAAAGCGACCGATCTCTCGCTTGTTCAAATAAAGGGTGCCTTTTTCCATGGCAAAATAGGCCATTCCTTCAAAAGCGGTGGCAATTTTATCAACTTTTGAATTTTGGCGCAGGTTTTCTTCTATTAAAATGTGCTCTTTAGTTTGTTTCGATTCTCCTTGGCCAATTCTTCGTAAAAGAAGTCCCTGATACATTCGGTTAATCATCCGTTCATAAATGGCAGTCATCGTAATGGGATGCTTAGAATCAAAAAATTTTGGGTCCTCATGAAAGAGGCAGCACAGTAAAATTAAGAGCATAGGAATGCGGGCAAGACTTAAAACTTGGGAAGAACTCTTTAAAAGATGGCGAAGTTTTTCTTTTTTCTCTTCGGCTTTGACTTGGGTGAAAAATTTATCAATATAACGATCGATTCCTTCTTTATCAAAGCCTAGAAGCTCCAGATCACAAGAGCGCTTAAAAAAACAGCTCCCAGGCCTTGAAGTGATTAAAATATGGGGAAATAGTTCTTTTAGCTCCTCAAAAGCTGTAGCAAGGCTATTGTTACCTTGGGCATCTGCTGAAAGCTCATCATAGCCGTCTAAGACAAGCAAAGTTTTTTCTCGAAAGGCAGGATCTTTTAGACAAAAGTCGATGACCCTGCGGTCGATTTTGCCTTTATATTCTCTCGCAATCAGATCAGCTGGCGTATAATCTTTATCCTCGGGATATTTCCTTAAGGTCAGATTTCTTAAGGGAATCCAAAAGAGGCAGGCAAAGATGCCTTGCCAAAGCTCTCCTTTTGCCCAACGGTAGCTAATATAGTGGCATAGAGTACTCTTACCGCTTCCAGCAGAACCTTGGAGGTAAATTTTTTTAGCATTTTCTTTTTGAAGGCTTTCGTGTTCAAAAAGCTTTTCAAGTTCAATCTCCTGCTTAGGCTCGAAGATGGTTTCATAAGTCGGGACACGCTCATCTCGAATGTAATTAGAATGCTCATTCGAGGCTTGATCGCGTGTTTTTCTTTCTTTATTTTCAATCATCCCTAAACGCACATAAATTTCTTCTAAAGGTATCTTAAGTTCCCACTCTTGCTGCGCCTTAATTCTAAAAATGGAAATAGTTTTTTGAGAAAGGTAATAGTGTCGAAGAGAGCTAACGAGATTTTGTGGATCTAGTTCTGCCTGAGATAAGGGAGGCTCTGTCTTACATTGGACAATAGAATGCACATGCAGTTGAGCGTTCTGCCCTAAATAGATATTTTTAGCGCTAGCACGGGGGGTGTTAAGCACAAGTTTGGTTTGTAAATCGTGTTTCAGGCTGTGTTCACAGCAATCAGGCTCTCCAAGAGAGGATTGTTCTGCTACGCTACTTGCTTCTATGTCTATAGCGATCCCTTTCCTGATAGGTTTAGGGGGGCTGATACTTTCAGAATACTTTAGAGTAGAATGAGGAACCGGCTGAGCATCTACAGGCGTGGCGCCTGCATAATGGGGCCTACTTTTAGCAAAATCATAGATTGCGACAAGAATGTTTCCTATCACAGGTAGTAGCAGTACAACACAGCGAGAAAAGCTTTTTTGCTTTAAATAGGCGTAATAATGGCTTTTGGAAACATTTATTTTTTGCTTGAAGGGAAGCACTACGCATTTTTGGAATAAATCAATCAAGTTAGTGATTGTACTGATTGCGGGGATATAGTCAGACACGCGGTCTGCTTTTAATAAAAAGCTAGCATTTATGTCCATAGCAATAACCTTAATGATTTAAGAAAATATTTTACAACCATGAACTTTAAATGTCAATGACAAAGAAGGACTTATGGACAATTTCCCCTGCAATAACAAAAAGTGATGATAGCAACCCCTTTTAGTATTGCTCAATGAATCTTAAGAAATCTCAGCTGGGCTAAGGCTATCTAGCCGCTTCCGCCATATAGCTAGCTGTGGAGACAGCTGTTTCCTTATTTCTTCGTAAGTAAGCGTGAGTGCATGCTCGGATAAACAAGTTGCTCTTTTATCAGAAACTTGAAGTTGCTGACCTTTTACTGAAAAATTATACTCAATAAAGAAACACGCTTCAGCGATTAAAGCAAATGCCTGGCTACTCATCTTTAATAATGCAACTTTATCAACTTCTTTTAGAGTATCAACAGCATGAATTTTAGTCTCTCTATCGCCTTCTTTGAGAACTTGGATGAGAGTATCTATTGCTTCTTTAGAAAGCTCACCTCCTTGCCTTGCTATTGTTTTTAGGGCAATAACAGCAGAATACTTAGTCTCTCTATCGTCTTCTTTAAGAACTTGGGTGAGAGTATCTATTGTTTCTTTAGAAAACCCACCTCCTTGTCTTGCTATCTTTCTTAGGGCATCAACAGCAGAGTACTTAGTCTCTCCATCACCTTCTTTACGGGCTTGGAGGAGGGCATCTAGCGCTTCTTTTGGAAGCTCACCTCTTTGTCTTGCTATTGCTTCTAGAGCACGGCTAGCAGAATATTTAGTCTCTCTATCGCCTTCTTTGAGAGCCTGGGTGAGAGTATCTAGCGCTTCTTTAGAAAACTCACCTCCTTGTCTTGCTATTGCTTCTAGAGCACGGCTAGCAGAATATTTAGTCTCTCTATCGCCTTCTTTGAGAGCCTGGATGAGAGCGTCTAGCACTTCTTTCGGAAGCTCTTCTCTTTGTTTTACTATTGCTACTAAGGCAACAGCAGCATAACTTTTAAGCTTAAAATCACCTTCCTTGAGAGTTTGAAAGAGAGCGTCTAGCGCTCCTTCCGGAAGTTCATCTCCTTGCTTTGCTAGTTCTCCTAGAATCTTAGCTACATAGGCCTTAGTCGAACTATGCGCTTCCTTAAGTGCTTGGATGAAGGCTACTAAGGCTTCTTTCGGAAGCTTGCCTCCTTGGTTTATTATTTCTCCTAGAGCAGCCACAGCCCGATATTGAGCCTCATCATCTTCTTCTTTGAGAGCCTGGACGAGAACGACTAGCACTTCTTTTTGAAGCTCACCTCCTTGGTTTGCTATTTCTTCTAGGGCAACAACAGCACAATATTTAGTCTCTCTATCGCCTTCTTTGAAAGCCCGGATGAGAGCTGCTAGCGCTTCTTTTTGAAGCTCACCTCCTTGTTCAGCTGTTGCCCTTAGGGCACCAGCAGCAGAAATTTTAACCTTAATATGATCTATTTGTAGCGCTTGGATGAGAGCGGCTAGCACTTCTTTTGGAAGCTCATCTCCTTGTTCAGCTATTTTTCTTAGAATTCCAGCAGCATAATATTTAGTCTCTCTATCGCCTTCTTTGAGAACCCGGATGAGAGCGGCTAGCGCTTCTTTTTGAAGCTCACCTCCTTGTTTTGCCATTGCCCTTAGGGCACCAGCAGCAGGAATTTTAACCTTAATAGGATCTACTTGAAGCGCTAGGATGAGGGCGGCTAGCGCTTCTTTTGGAAGCTCACCTTCTTGTTTAGCTATTGCTTTTAGAGCACAAGCAGCATGGGTTTTAGTCCGCTCTTCACTTTCTTTGAGAGCTCGGATTAGAGCGGCTAGCGCTTCTTTCGGAAGCTTACCTCCTTGTCTTGCTATTGCTTCTAGGGCACGACCAGCATAATATTTAGTCCCTCTATCGCCTTCTTTGAGAGCTCGGATTAGAGCAGCTAGCGCTTCTTTTTGAAGCCCATTTTCTTGTTTTGCTATTTCTCCTAGGGCATCAGCAACATAACATTTAGTCTCTTCATCGCCTTTTTTAAGAGCCTGGATGAGAACGGCTAGTGCCTCTTTCGAAAGTTTGCCTCCTTGCTTTGCTAGTGCCCTTAGGGCATCAGCAGCAGAATACTTAGTTTCTCTATCGCTTTCTTTGAAAGCCTGAATGAGAACGACTAGCGTCTCTTCCGAAAGTTCACCTCCTTGCTTTGCTATTGCTTCTATGGCACGGCCAGCATAATATTTAGTCGCTCTATCGCCTTCTTTGAAAGCCTGAATGAGAACGACTAGTGCCTCTTCCGAAAGTTCACCTTCTTGTTTTGCTATTTCTCCTAGGGCATCAGCAGCATAACATTTAGTTTCTTCATCGCCTTTTTTAAAAGCCTGGATGAGAGCGGCTAATGCTTCTTTAGAAAGCTCTCCTCTTTGTTTTGCTATTACTGTTAGGATTCTACTAGCATAATGCTTAGTCTCTCTATCATCTTCTTTAAGGACGTCGATGGGAGCGGCTAGTGCTCCTTTGGAAAGCGTACCTCCTTGTTCTGCTATTTTTTCTAAAATAGAGTCAGTACATATCCTAGCACCAGAATATTCTGTAGGGTCTGTAAGTTCCTCAATGATTAATCCTACTATTTCTGAAGCTAAGCTTATTCCAGTTTTCGAGATGCGTAGTAAGATTATTAGCATATTTTTCTTTGTGTTAGGATCGGATAGCAGTTCCCTGATAGTATGTATGATTTCGGGATGATTAAGAAAATTTGTATTCCTGAGCAATCTTTCGAAGTTTAAATTTAGCAAGCAGAGATGCTTAATATAGCCTTTTACAAGCCCAATAAAACCATTATACTGCTTCACCACCGTAGGATCTTGACACTCTTCAAAGCACTCCGCAATCAAAGCAAGCTCGCCACTGACAGCTAAGTCTCGCGGTGCAGCAAAAAGATCGTCAAAAAAAGGCTGTAGCACATCTGCATAGCGACGGCTATTTGAAGCAGCCAGAGAAAGGCTGCCGGCAATCATGCGTAAAATGAGAGCATAGCGGGGTTCAAATTTGTAATTTTGTACAAATGCTTGGCATGTTTGTCTTTCTCCTTCAAGGTATTGATTGGCAACTTTTGAAGCGGTTAGAAACTCTTGGAAGGTTAAGTGGATAAAATACCCTTTTTCTTCAGCTTCAATTTCTGCTCCAGGAATGCGCATCAGCCCGCAATCTGCAAGCTCATTGGAAGAGATTTTGTTACCTCTAAAGTCTTCAATTTCTCGCTTGCTTAAATAAAGGGTATCATTTTTCATCGCAAAATCGGCCATTTCTTCAAAAGCGGCGGCAATATTGGCTACTTCCGGATTTTGGCGCAAATTTTTTTCTGCCAAAATTTGCTCTTTAGTTTGGCCAGATTTTCCTTGGTCAATTCTTCTTAAAAGAAACCATTGATACATCCAGTTAACAATCTTTTCATAAATCGCCGTCATCGTAATGGATTGCTCAGTATCAAAAGCCCGGGGATCTTCATGAAAGAGACAGCAAAGAAGGGTTAAGTTAATGGGAATTTGTGCCAGACTTAACACCTGGGGAGAAGTTTTTAATAGGTGGTTAAGCTTCTGCTTTTTCTCTTCAGCTTGAACGTGTTTAAAAAACCTATCGATATAATGCTTAACCCCTTCTTTATCAAAACCTAAAAGCTCTAGCTCGCAAGAGCGTTCAAAAGAGCAGCTTCCAGGTCTTGAGGTGATTAGAATATGGGGAAATAACTCTTTTAGCTGCTTAAAAGCTGTAGCTAAGCTAGTGTTTGCTTGGGCTTTTGCTGGAAGCTCATCATACCCATCTAAAACAAGCAGAGTTTTTTCTCGAAAGGCAGCATCGTGTATGCAAGCTTCGATCACTCTGCGATCAATTTTGCCGGCATATTCTCTAGCAATTAGATCAGCTGGAGTATATTCTTTATCAGGGGGATATTTCTCTATAGTGAAATTTCTTAACGGAATCCGAAAAAGACAGGTAAACATGCCTGTCCAAAGCGTCCCTTTTGCCCAGTGATAGCTAATATAGTGGCAGAGGGTGCTCTTCCCAATGCCCGCCGCCCCTTGAATGAAAACCCTTTTACGATCTTTTTTTTCAAAGCTTTTATGTTCGAAAAGCTTTTCAATTTCAACCTTTTCTTTGGGTTCGAAAATCGTTTCGTAAGTCGGAATGCGAGCATCTTGTAAATGTTCAGAATGCTTATTCAAGGCTTGATCGCGTGTTTTTCTCTCTTTATTCTCAATAATCGCTAAACGCACATAAATCTCTTCTAAAGGAACTTTAAGTTCCCACTCTTGCTGCGCCATAATTCTGAAAATAGAGACATTTTTTTGAGAAAGGTAACAGTTTTGAAGAAAGCTAACCAAAACTTGGGGGCTTAAGTTTGCCTGAACTAGAGCCTGTATAATGGCTGCATTTTCAAAAGCAAGATCTAAGGCCGTTTTTTTCTTATGATTTAAGATATTTAGGTTGGCTCCTTTTTTTATTAAGGCTTCGACGATTTTACAAAAGAAACCTGTGACTTTAGCGGAAGATGCACTCCACCCCATGATCGCTAAATGCAAAAGAGTGTTTCCCTCCCTATCTTGTTGATCCAACTGGAGGCGGCCTTTAGTTTGGTTTAGCAAATATTCAAAACTCTTCTCCTTTCCTGTAAATGCGGCTAAGTGTAAAGGCGTTTGGCCATCGCTATTTTTAGCTCTAATAAAAGCAGGATCGTATTGCAGCAAACTGCAGACGAAACCGATACCCTCTTTTTGTGACCGACAAGCATGGTGTAGAGCATTATTCTGTAAGCTATCGTGTTTTTTTACATCTGCTCCGTGTTCAAGTAGAAATTGAGCAATTGAAATAGACCCTCTTTTGATAGCCACATGTAAAGGCGTTTCTTTAACTGTCATTCCTGCTAAAACGTCGAGGTGAGTTTTTATATTTTGCCTTTCCGCGAAGAGATAGATAAAGATGCTGAGATTTTCCCGGGCTGCGAAATAATGCAGTAAGGTTTCTTTGTCTTTTAAACTGTTCTCTAATTTGTCTAAGTATTGATTAAGTGCATGCCAATCAAAGCTATATTCTTGTATGTCAAGGTTGCAATACAATTCATACGCTGTGGCCAGATAAAAGACCCCATGCAGGAGGGCTTCTTCATTTTCTTCTTTCAAAAATTTATGCCCTTGTGCAATTAAATCTTTTATGCAACAGGAGCACTTCAATTGCAACAAATCTCTTAACCGCTTGCTAAGCTCCGCGCCTGACAATCGAGGGGTTGGCGCTCCGTGATAGTGAACAATGGCGAAAGATTGCACATTCATCTGAGCATTTTGACTTAACTGGGGATTTTCAACGATAGCCTGCGGGCTAGCAAGCCCAGATTTAGTTGGCAAATCTGGATAAAGAGCTATAAAAGGCTCTTTAAAGCTGTGTTTACAGCAACCAGACATGCCAGGAAGCCATTGTTCCGATAAGCTACTTATTTGGGATTTTTTCCTACACACCCCTGTTGGTAACTGTCGAGCTATTTCTTCAGAACAACCTGGCATAGCGATGGCTTGAGAAGAGCCTTGTAGGACTGTGTTGCTTACCCTAACTTCTCTTTTACCCATTAACCAGCTTTTTGCATATCCGCTTTGCTGGCGGCCTATATCTGTAACACGGCCTTCAGTGGTAGGATCGGGAGAACTTTCACCTTGAGAAGTTTTTGAAGTAGAAAGAGGAACCGTCTGAGCAGCTACAAGTGTGGCATCTGCATAATTGGGTCTGCGCTTAGCAAAATCATAGGTTGCGACAATAATGTTTCCTACCACAGGCAGTAGCAATACAATACAACGAGAAAAGCTCTTTTGCTTTAAATAAGTGTAATAATGACTTTTGGAAACATTTGTTTTTTGCTTGAATGGAAGCACCGCGCATTTTTGGAATAAATCAACCAAATTAGTGATTGTACTGATTCCGGGGATATAGTCAGATACGCGGTCTGCTTTTAATAACAAGCTAACATTTATTTCCATGGTAATTTTCTTAATTATTTAAGGAAATAGTTTGCATTTTGGAAAGTTAAATGTCAATGACAAAGAAGGGTTTATGAATAAGCACCCCTGTAATAATAAAAAGTAATGATAGCAATCCCTTTTAGTATTGATCGATGGGTTCTTAAGAAATCTCAGCTGAGCTAAGTTTATCTAGCCGTTCTCGCCATATAGCAAGCTCCGGAGGAAGTTGTTTCCTTATTTCTTCGGAGGCAGGCTTGAGTGTATGCTCGGATAAACAAGTTGCTCTTTTATCAGAAACTTGAAGTTGCTGACCTTTCACTGAAAAGTTATACTCAATAAAGAAACACACTTCGGCAATTAAAGCAAATGCCTGGCTACTCATTTTTAATAATTTATCTTTATCAACTTTTTTTAGGGCGTCGACAAAATAAATTTTTACAATATCGTCTTCTTTGAGAGCTTGGATGAGAGCGGCTAGCACTTCTTTAGAAAGCTCTCCTTCTTGCCTGGTTATTTTTCCTAGGGCATTAGCAGCAGAATATTTAGTCGCTTCATCACCTTCTTTGAGAGCTTGGATGAGAACTCCTAACGCTTCTCTAGAAGGCTCTCCTCTTTGTTTTGCTATTACCCCTAAGGCTCCAGCAGCATAATCTTTAATCTCGCTACCGCCTTCTTTGAAAATTTGAATGAAAGCAGCTAGAGCCTCTTCGGGAAGCTCGCTTCCCTGTTTTGCTATTGTTTTTAGAGCCCTGGCAGCAGAATTTTTGGCCTCTCCATTGTCTTCTTTGAGAACTTGGATGAGAGCAGCTAACCCTTTTTCAGAAAGCTCCCCTCCTTGTTTTGCTATTGTTCTTAGAACACTGGCAGCAGAATATCTAGTCCCTCCATCGCCTTCTTTGAGAACTTGGATGACAGCAACTAGGGCCTCTTTGGAAAGTTCTCTTCCCTGCTTTGCTATTGTTCTTAAAGCCCTGGCAGCAGAATGTCTAGTCCTTCCATCGCCTTCTTTGAGAGCTTGGATGAGAGCAACTAGGGCCTCTTTGGGAAGTTCTCTTCCCTGGTTTGCTATTGTTCTTAGAGCACTGGCAGCAAAATGTATAGCCCTTCCATCTCCTTCTTTGAGAGCTTGGATGAGAGCGTCTAATGCTTCTTCCGGAAGTTCGCATCCTTGTTCTGCTAAATTTTTTAGAACATCAGCAACATAATTTTTAGTCCCTCTATCGCCTTCTTTGAGGACTTGGATGAGGGCGTCTAGCGCTTCTTTCGAAAGCTCACCTTTCTGAGCTGCTATTGCTCCTAAGGCACGGCCAGCAGAGTACTTAGCCTCTCCATCATCTTCTTTGAAAGCCTGGATGAGAGCGTCTAGCGCTTCTTTTGGAAGCTTGCCTCCTTGTTTTACTATCGCTACTAGGGCACCAGCAGCATAATTTTTCGCCTCTCCATTGCCTTCTTTAAGAGCTTGGATGAGAGCATCTAGCGGCTCTTTCGAAAGCTCTCCTTTCTGAGCTGCTATTACTCCTAAGGCACCAGCAATACGATTTTTATTCCTACTATCGCTTTCTTTGAAAGCTTGGATGAGAACGTCTAGAGCTTCTTTCGAAAGCTCTCTTCCTTGCCTCGCTATTGCTTTTATGGCATTAACAACATAACATTTAGTCTCTCTATCGCCTTCTTTGAGAGCTTGGATGAGAGCAGCTAACGCTTTTTCAGAAAGCTCTCCTCCTTGTCTTGCTATTTCTCCTAGGGCATCAGCAACATAATTTTTAGTCTCTCTATCGCCTTCTTTGAAAGCCTGGATGAGAGCGTCTAGCGCTTCTTTTGGAAGCTCTCCTCTTTGTCTTGCTATTTCTCCTAGGGCACCAGCAACATAATTTTTAGTCTCTCTATCGCCTTCTTTGAGAGCTTCGATGAGAACAGCTAGTGCTTTTTCAGAAAGCTCTCCTCCTTGCCTTGCTATTTCTCCTAGGGCTCCAGTAATATAATTTTTAGCCTCTCCATTGTCTTCTTTGAAAGCTTGGATGAGAGCAGCTAACGCTTTTTCAGAAAGCTCCCCTCCTTGTTTTGCTATTTCTCCTAGGGCACCAGTAACATAATTTTTAGCCTTTCCATTGCCTTCTTTGAGAGCTTGGATGAGAGCGTCTAACGCTTCTTTCGAAAGCTCTCCTCCTTGTTTTGCTATTTCTCCTAGGGCCCTAATAGCAGGACCTCTAGTGGCTTTATCACCTTCTTTGAGCGCTTGGATGAGAGCGTCTAGCGCTTCTTTCGAAAGCTCTCCTCCTTGTTTTGCTATTGATTCTAAGGTCCTAATAGCAGAACCTCTAGTGGGTTTATCACCTTCTTTGAGCGCTTGGATGAGAGCAGCTAACGCTTTTTCAGAAAGCCCTCCTCTTTGTTTTGCTATTGCTTCTAGGGCCCTAGTAGCAGAATCTTTAACCAAAATAAAGTTTTCTTCGAAAGCTTGAGAGAGAACGGTTACCGCCTCTTGCGAAAGCTCACCTCCTTGCCTTGCTATTTCTTCTAAAATAGAGGCAGCATGCCTTCTAGCGCCAGAATATTTTTTAGGATCCTTAAGTTCCTCCACGATCAATCCTACTATTCCTAAAGGTAAGTTTAGCCCTGTTTCCGCGATGCGTAGTAAGCTTTTTAGCATCTTTTCTCTTGTCTTAGGATCGGATAGCAGTTCTCTGATAGTATGTAAGATTTCGGGATGATTAAGAAAATTTCTATTCCTGAGCAATCTTTCGAAGTCTAAATTTAGCAAGCAGAAATGCTTAATATAGTCTTTTACAAGCCCAATAAAACCATTGTACTGCTTCACCGCTGTAGGATCTTGACACTCTTCAAAACACTCCGCAATCAAAGCAAGCTCGCCACTGACAGCTAAGTCTTGCGGGGCGGCAAAAAGATCATCAAAAAAAGACTGGAGCACATCTGTATAACGACGGCTACTTGAAGTAGCCAGAGAAAGACTGCCAGCAATCATGCGTAAAATGAGAGCATAACGAGGTTCAAACTTATAATTGCGTATAAATTTTTGGCATGTTTGTCTTTCGTCTTCGAGATATTGATTGGCAACTTTTGAAGCGGTTAAAAACTCTTGGAAGGTTAAGTGCACAAAATATCCTTTTTCTTCAGCTTCGGGGATACGCATAAGCCCGCAATCTACAAGCTCGTTAGATGAGATTTTGTTACTTCTAAAGTCTTCGATTTCTCGCTTGCTTAAATAAAGGGTATCATTTTTCATCGCAAAATCGGCCATTTCTTCAAAAGCAGCCGAAATATTGGCTACTTCTGGATTTTGACGCAGTTTTTTTTCTGCCAGAATTTGCTCTTTAGTTTGGCTAGATTTTCCTTGGTCAATTCTTCTCAAAAGAAACCACTGATACATCCAGTTAACAATCCTTTCATAAATCGCCGTCATAGTAATGGATTGCTCAGCATCAAAAACTTGGGAATCTTCATGAAAAAGGCAACAAAGAAGGGTTAAGTTAATGGGAATCTGTGCCAGGCTTAACACCTGGGGAGAAGTTTTTAATAGGCGGCTAAGCTTTTGTTTTTTCTCATCAGCTTGAACGTGTTTAAAAAACCGGTCAATATAATGCTTAACCCCTTCTTTATCAAAGCCTAAAAGCTCTAGCTCACAAGAGCGTTCAAAAGAGCAGCTTCCAGGCCTTGAGGTGATCAAAATGTGGGGAAATAACTCTTTTAGCTGTTTAAAAGCTATAGCTAAACTTGTGTTTGCTTGGGCTTTTGCTGAAAGCTCATCATACCCATCTAAGACAAGCAAGGTTTTTTCTCGAAAGGTAGCATCGTGTATGCAAGCTTCGATCACCCTGCGATCAATTTTGCCGGCATATTCTCTAGCAATTAGATCAGCTGGAGTATACTCTTTATCAGGAGGGTATTTCTCTATAGTGAAATTTCTTAAAGAAATCCAGAAAAGGCAGGTAAACATGCCTGTCCAAAGCGTCCCTTTTGCCCAATGGTAGCTAATATAGTGGCAGAGGGTGCTTTTACCAATGCCAGCTGCGCCTTGAATAAAAACTCTTTTATGATCTTTTTTTTCAAAGCTTTTATGTTCGAAAAGCTTTTCGATTTCAAACTTTTCTTTAGACTCGAAAATAGTCTCGTAAGACGGAATGCGAGCATCTTGTAAATGTTCAGAATGCTTATTCAGGGCTTGATCGCGTGTTTTTCTTTCTTCATTTTCAATCATCCCTAAACGCACATAAATTTCTTCTAAAGGAACTTTAAATTCCCACTCTTGCTGCGTTTTAATCCTAAAAATGGAAATAGTTTTTTGAGAAAGGTAATAGTGTCGAAGAGAGCTAACGAGATTTTGGGGATCTAGTTCTGCCTGAGATAAGGGAGGCTCTGTCTTACATTGAACAATAGAATGTACATGCAGCTGAGCGTTCTGCTCTAAATAGATATTTTTAGCACTAGCCTGGGGGGTGTTAAACGCAAATTTGGCTTGCAAATCGGGTGCTAGGCTAGGTTCACAGCAATCAGGCATACCAAGAGAGGGTTGTTCTGTTAGGCTATTTACTTCTTTGTTATACTTTTTTGCCGATATTAATTCTAGAACTGCTTCTGCCGGATAGCCTGCAGCAATTAAGGCTTGAGAATGCTTTTTCTGAATCCCTCCCTTTGCTCTAGCTTCGCTTGTACCTAGCACCCAGCTTTCTGCATGCTCGCCTAGCTTGCGGTCTATATCTGTCGCAATCCCTCCCCTGGTAGGCTTAGGAGTGCTGGTACTTTCAAAAAAGCTTGGAGCAGAAAGGGGGACTGACTGAGAAACTACGAGCGTGGCGTCTGCATACTTGGGCCTGCTCTTAGCAAAATCATAAATTGCGATAAGAATGTTTCCTATCACAGGTAGTAGCAATACAACACAACGAGAAAAGCTTTTTTGCTTTAAATAAGTATAGTAATGATTTTTGGAAATATTTGCTTTTTGCTTGAATGGAAGCACCACGCATTTCTGAAATAGATCAATCAAGCTAGTGATTGTACTTATTCCAGGGATATAGTCAGACACGCGGTCTGCTTTTAATAAAAAGCTAGCATTTATTTCCATGGCAATAGTCTTAATGATTTAAGAAAATAGTTTACATCTAGGATAGTTAAATGTCAATAGCAAAGGAGGATTTGTGAGTAATAATCCTTGTAGCATTAGGCTCTGCTGAAAGATCTGAAGTAACCTATTCTCCATGGTCCAGTCATAGCAGCGATTGGTCAATATTACCCCATTGCGCCTCGCAGGTTGCAGCAAATAGATTTGTTATCGTGCTCGATCGATGAATTCTTATGAATCCTCAGCTCGGCCAATGCTATCTAATCGTTTCCTCCATGCACCAATTTCTGAAGGTAGTTTTTCCCTTATTTCCTTGTAGTTAAGTTCCAAAGCATGTGTAGATAAATAAGCTGTTCTTTTGTCAGAAATGTAGAATTTCTGGTCTTTCACTGAAAAGCTATCTTCATTAAAGAAACAGGCTTCAGCGATTAAAGAAAATGTTTTTAGGCTTAACTTTAATAAAGCATTTTTATTGATTCCTTGTAAAACGCCAGCAGCAGACAGCTTGACAGCAGAATCACCTTTCTTAAGGACTTGGATAAGAGCACTTAATGCCTCCTCAGGAAGCTGGCTTCCCTGTTTTTCCACTGCGCCTAGAACCTCGGCTGCATACTCTTTAACTGCAGAATCGTCCTCTTTGAAGACTTGGACAAGAGCATCTACTACTTCCTCAGGAAGCTGACTTTTCTGTTGTACCAATGCCCGTAGGACTTTGACAGCAGAAAGTTTACTCTCAGAATCACCTTCCTTAAGAACTTGGATAAGAGCGCCTAGCGCCTCCTCAGGAAGCTGGCTTTTCTGTTGTACCAATGCCCTTAGGGCTTCGACAGCAGAATGTTTGGCATCGGAACCACCCTGCTTGAGGACTTGGATAAGAGCACCTAGCACTTCCTCAGGAAGCTGACTTTTCTGTTGTACCAATACCCTTAGGACTTTGACAGCAGAAAGTCTACTCTCAGAATCGCCTTCCTTAAGGACTTGGATAAGAGCACCTAGCGCCTCCTCAGGAAGCTGGCTTTTCTGTTGTACCAACACCCTTAGGACTTTGACAGCAGAAAGTTTACTCTCAGAATCACCTTCCTTAAGGACTTGAATAAGAGCACCTAGCACCTCCTCAGGAAGCTGGCTTTTCTGTTGTACCGACACCTTTAAGACTTTGGCAGCAGAATGTTTGGCATCGGAATCGCCCTGCTTGAGGATTTGGATAAGGCAGCCTAATACCTCCTCAGGAAGCTGGCTTCCCCGTTGTATCAGAACCCTTAGAACTTCGGCAGCAAAGCGTTTGGCAGCAGAATCGTCCTCCTTGAAGACTTGGATAAGAGCACCTAATGCTTCCTCATGAAGCTGGCTTCCCTGGTGTACCCATTCTACTAAAACTCCGGTTGCATATGCTTTGGCAGCAAAATCGCCCTCCTTGAAGACTTGAATAAGAGCACCTAATGCCTCCTCAGGAAGCTTACCTGCTTGCCATGCTAGGGCCTTTAAAATGTCGACAGCAGAACATTTGACAGCAGAATCGCCCTCCTTGATGGCTTGGATAAGAACAACTAATGCTTTCTCTGAAGGCCTGCCTCTTTGCCATGCTAGGGCTTTTAGGCCCTCTTCAACTGAATGCTTGGCATCAAAGTAAACCTCCTTGAGGATTTGGTTAAAAGCATCTAACACTTCCTCAGAAAACTTATTTCCTTGTTGTATCAATGCTCCTAAGACCCTGGCAGCAGAACGCTTGGCAGCAAGATCCCCCTCCTTGAGGGCTTGGATAAGGACATCTAATACCTTCTCAGGGAACTTACTCCCCCGCTGGGCCAAAGCTACTAAAATGTCGGCAGCGAAACGCTTGGCATTGAAATCGCCCTCCTTGATGATCTGAATAAGAGCACCTAATGCCTCTTCAGAAAGCTTGCTTTTCTGCTGTGCCAGGGTTTCTAGAACACCAGCAGCAGAACGTTTGGCTGCAGAATCGCCCTCCTTGAGGACTCGGATAAGAGCACTTAATGCCTCTTCAGAAAGCTTGCCTTCCTGCTGTGCCAGAGTTACTAGAACACCAGCAGCAGAACTTTTGGCTGCAGAATCACTCTCCTGTAGTACTTGGATAAGAGCACCTAATGCCTCCTCAGGAAGCTGGCTTTTCTGTTGTATCAACACTCTTAGGACTTTGACAGCAGAACGTTTGGCTGCAGAATCGCCCTTCTTATAGAGGATTTGGATAAGAGAATTTAATATCTCCTCAGGAAACTTGCACCCCTGTTGTGCCAGGGCTCCTAGACCATCGGCAGCATAATGCTTAGCATCAAAATCCCCCTCCTTGATGGCTTGGATAAAAGCACCTAATACTTCCTCAGGAAGCTTACGCCTCTGTTGGGCCAGAGCTCCTAGAATACCGGCAGCAAAACGTTGGGCATGGCAATCGTCTTCAGTGAGGGCTTGGATAAGAGCGCCTAATGCCTCCTCAGGAAACTTAATTCCTTGTTCTGCCAGGGCTTCTAAAACCTCGGCAGTAGAACGCATGGCAGCAGGATCTCCCTCCTTGAGATCTTGGATAAGAGAATCTATCTCTCCTTTAGGAAGCCCGCCTTCTTGCTCTGCCACCGCTTTTAAGACACTCAAAGCATATAGCGCAGTAGGATGGTTATCGTTGTGCAGTCTCTTAAACATTTCAATAATAAGCCTCACAATGTCTGGAGCTAATCTTTGCTCTGTACTTATGGCTTCTTGTAAGTTTATTAGCATTTTTCTTCTGATTTTTGGGTTGGATAATGCTCCTTTGATAAAAGCCGTTACGCTAGAATGATTGAAGATTTTTTCGTTCTTAAGTAGATATGCAAAGTTTAAATCTAACAAAGAGAGATGCGCCATATAGTCTCTCACAAGCTCAATGAAACCTTCATACTGCTTCACCATAGCAGGATTTTGACACTCATCAAAACACCCTGCAATTAGATTAAGTTCGCTTCTGACAGCTAAGTCTTTTGGTTCAGAAAAAAGGTCATCAAAAAAGGATTGAAGTGCATCAGCATAGCGCCGATTATTTGAAGCAACAAGAGAAAGATACCCAGCAATCATGTGTAAAACTAGACCATAGCGAGGTTCAAACTTATAATTGCATACAAATTCTTGGCATGCTTGCCTTTCTCCTTTAAGATATTGATTGGCAACTTTTGAAGCTGTTAAAAACTCTTGAAAGGTTAAGTGGATGAAATAACCCTTTTCTTCAGCTTCAGTTTCTTCTTCAGGAATGCGCATCAGCCCACAATCTGCAAGCTCATTGGATGAGATTTTATCGCCCCTAAAGTCTTCAATTTCTTGCTTACTTAAATAAAGGGTATCTTTTTTCATAGCGAAATCGGCCATTTCTTCAAAAGTGGTGGCAATTTTGGCTACTTCTGGATTTTGGCGCAGTTTTTTTTCTGACAGAACTTGCTCTTTAGTTTGTTTCGATTTTCCTTGGTCAATTCTTCTTAAGAGAAACCACTTATACATCCAGCTAACTACGCGGGCATAAATAGCGCTCATCGTAATGGGATGATTAGAATTAAAGAATTTTGGGTCTTCATGAAAGAGGCAGCACAGTAAAATTAAGAGCATAGGAATGCGGGCAAGACTTGAAACTTGGGGAGAGCTCTTTAAGAGACGGCGCAGTTTTTCTTTTTTCTCTTCAGCTTTGACTTGGGTGAAAAATTTATCGATATAACGATCGACTCCTTTTTTATCAAAACCTAGAAGCTCTAGATTACAAGAGGACTTAAAAGAACAGCTTCCAGGTCGTGAAGTGATTAAAATATGGGGAAATAGTTCTTTTAGCTCCTTGAAAGCTGTAGCAAGGCTATTGTTACCTTGGGCACCTGCTGAAAGCTCATCATAGCCGTCTAAGACAAGCAAAGTTTTTTCTCGAAAGGCGGGATCTTTTAGGCAAAAGTCGATGACTCTGCGATCGATTTTGCCTTTATATTCTCTCGCAATCAGATCAGCTGGCGTATAGTCTTTATCCTCGGGATATTTCCTTAAAGTTAGATTTCTTAAGGGAATCCAAAAGAGGCAGGCAAAGACGCCTTGCCAAAGCTCTTCTTTTGCCCAGCGATAAGCAATGTAGTGGCATAGGGTACTCTTACCGCTTCCAGCAGAACCTTGGAGGTAAATTTTTTTAGCATTTTCTTTTTCAAGACTTTTGTGTTCAAAAAGCTTTTCAAGTTTGATCTCCAGCTTAGGCTCGAAGATAGTTTCATAAGTTGGGACACGCTCATCTTGAATATAATCAGAATGCTTATTCAAGGCTTGATCGCGGGCTTTTCTTTCTTTATTTTCAATAATCCCTAAACGCACATAGATTTCTTCTAAAGGGACTTTAAATTCCCACTCTTGCTGCGTTTTAATTCTAAAAATAGAAATAGTTTTTTGAGAAAGGTAATAGTTTCGAAGAGAGTTAGCGAGATTGTGTGGATCTAGTTCTGTCTGCGATAAGGGAGGCTCTGTCTTATATTGAATAATAGAGTGTGCATGAGAGTGAACATGCAGTTGAGCGTTCTGCTCTAAATAGATATTTTTAGCACTAGCCTGTGGACTGTTAAGCGCTAGTTTGGTTTGCAAATCGGGTGTCAGGCTGTGTTCACAGCAATCAGGTATACCAAGAGAAGGTTGTTCTGCTAGGTTACCTGCTTCTTTCTTACACTTTTTTACTGATACTAATCCTTGAGCTATTTCTGCCGGATAGCCTGCAGCAACTAAGGCTCGAGAATGCTTTTTGTAAATCCCTCCCTTTGCCCTGGATTCGTTTGTACCCAGCATCAAGCTTTCTGCATGCTCGCCTAGCTCACGGTCTATGTCTATAGCAATCCCTCCCCTGTTAGTTTTAGGAGGTCTGCCACTTTCAGAAAAGTTTGGAGTAGAAAGAGGAGCTGGCTGAGCGTCTACAGGCATGGCGTCTGCATAATTGGGCCCGCCCTTAGCAAAATCATAGATTGCGACAAGAATGTTTCCTATCACAGGTAGTAGCAGTACAACACAGCGAGAAAAGCTTTTTTGCTTTAGATAGGAATAGTAATGACTTTTGGAAATGTTTGCTTTTTGCTTGAATGGAAGCACCGCGCATTTTTGGAATAGGTCAATCAAGTTAGTGACTGTGCTTACTCCAGGGATATAGTCAGACACGCGGTCTGCTTTTGATAAAAAGCTAACATTTATGTCCATAGCAATAGCCTTAATGATTTAAGAAAATATTTTACAACCCTGAACTTTAAATGTCAATGACAAAGAAGGGCTTATGGATAATCGCCCCTGTAATATTAAAGAGAAATGATAGCAATTCCCTTTAGTATTGATCGATGGATTCTTAAGAAAACTCAGTGGAGCTAAGACTATCTAGCCGCTTCCGCCATACACCGAGCTCCGGAGGCAGTTGTTCCCTCATTTCTTCGTAGCTAAGCTCTAATGTAAGCTCGGATAAATAAGTTACTCTTTTATCGGATACTTGAAGTTGCTGGCCTTTCACTGAAAAGTTATAATCAATAAAAAAACAAACTTCAGCGATTAAAGCAAGTGCCTTGCCCCCCATTTTCAATAGTGCATCTTTATCAACTTTTTTTAGTGCGGTGACGGCATAAAACCTAGTTAGCCCGACATTTTCTTTGAGAGCTTGGAGGAGAGCGGCTAGTACTTCTCTCGGAAATTCGCCTCTTTGTTTTGCTATTTTTATTAGGGTCTCACCAGCAGAATCTTTAGTCTCACTATTGCCTTCTTTAAGTGCTTGGATTAGAGAGTCTACCAATTCTTTAGAGACCTCCCCTCCTTGTTTTGCCCTTGCTTTCATGACATTAGCAACATAAACTTTAGCCATACTATCGCTTTCTTTGAGAGCTTGGATGAGAAAGGTTAGTGCTTCTTTAGAAAACTCACCTCCTTGCCTTGCTATTGCTTCTAGGGCATCAGCAACAGAACGTTTAGTCTCTCTATCACCTTCTTTAAAAGCTTGGATTAGAGAGTCTAGCAATTCTTTAGAGACCTCTCCTCCTTGTTTTACCCTTGCTTTCATGACATTAGCAGCATAAACTTTAGTCATACTATCGCCTTCTTTGAGGGCTTGGATTAGAGCGGCTAGTGCTTCTTTCGGAAGCTCACCTCTTTGTTTTGCTATTGCTTCTAGGACATCAGCAACAGAACGTTTAGTCTCTCTATCATCTTCTTGAAGAGCTTGGATTAGAGCGGGCAGCATTTCTTTAGAAAACTCACCTCCTTGTCTTGCTATTGCTCCTAGAGCATCAGCAGCAGAATACTTAATCTCTCTATCACCTTCTTGAAGAGCTTGAATTAGAGCGGCCAGCATTTCTTTAGAGACCTCTCCTCCTTGTTTTGCTATTGCTCTTAGGGCATCAGCAGCAGAATACTTAATCTCTCTATCACCTTCTTTAAAAGCTTGGATTAGAGAGTCTAGCAATTCTTTAGAGACCTCTCCTCCTTGTTTTACCCTTGCTTTCATGACATTAGCAGCATAAACTTTAGTCATACTATCGCCTTCTTTGAGGGCTTGGATTAGAGCGGCTAGCACTTCTTTTGGAAGCTCACCTCCTTGTTTTGCTATTGCTTTTAGAGCGCTAGCAGCATGAGTTTTAGTCCGCTCTTTACTTTCTTTGAAGACTTGGATTAGAGCGGCAAGCGCTTCTTTCTGAAGCTCACCTCTTTGTTTTGCTATTGCTTCTAGAACACTAGCAGCAGACTGTTTAGTCTCTCTATCCCCTTCTTGAAGAGCTTGGATTAGAGCGGCAAGCGCTTCTTTCGTAAGCTCACCTCTTTGTTTTGCTATTGCTTCTAAAACACTAGCAGCAGACTGTTTAGTCTCTCTATCACCTTCTTGAAGAGCTTGGATTAGAGCGGCAAGCGCTTCTTTCGGAAGCTCATCTCCTTGCATGGCTATTTTTCCTAGGATACTAGCAGCAGAATATTTAGTTTCTTCATCGCCTTCTTTAAGAGCTTGGGTGAGAGCGCCTAGCATTTCTTTCGGAAGCTCTCCTCCTTGTTTTGCCATTGCTTTTAAAGCTTCAGCAGCAGAAATTTTAGCCCTACTATCGCTTTCTTTGAGAGCTTGGATTAGAGCGGCTAGTGCTTCTTTCGGAAGCTCACCTCCTTTTTTTGCTATTAGTCGCAGGGCATTAGCAGCAAAATACTTAGTCATTCCATCGTTTTCTTTGAGAGCTTGGATGAGGGCGGCAAGCGCTTCTTTCGGAAGCTCATCTCCTTGCATGGCTATTTTTCCTAGGATACTAGCAGCAGACTGTTTAGTCTCCCCATCCCCTTCTTTGAGAGCTTGAGTGAGAGCGTCTAGTGTTTCTTTCGGAAGCTCATCTCCTTGTTTTGCCATTGCTTCTAAGGCTTCAGCAGCAAAATACTTAGTCATTCCATCGCTTTCTTTGAGAGCTTGGATGAGAACGGCTAGCGCTTCTTTCGAAAGCTCGCCTCCTTGTTCTGATATTGCCTTTAGAGCAACAGCAGCAGACTGTTTAGTCTCTTTATCCCATTCTTTGAGAGCTTGGGTGAGAGCGGCTAGCGCTTCTTCCGGAAGCTCACCTCCTTGTTTTGCTATTTTTCCTAGGATACTAGCAGCAGAAATTTTACTCCTGCTATCGCTTTCTTTGAGAGCTTGGATGAGGGCAGCTAGCACTTCTTTCGAAAGTTCGCCTCCTTGTTTTGCCATTGCTTCTAAGGCTTCAGCAGCAAAATACTTAGTCATTCCATCGCTTTCTTTGAGAGCTTGGATGAGAACGGCTAGCGCTTCTTTCGGAAGCTCGCCTCCTTGTTCTGATATTGCCTTTAGAGCAACAGTAGCAGGCTGTTTAGTCTCTTTATCCCCTTCTTTGAGAGCTTGGGTGAGAGCGTCTAGCGCTTCTTTCGGAAGCTCACCTCCTTGTTCTGCTATTTTTCCTAGGATACTAGCAGCAGAAATTTTACTCCTACTATCGCTTTCTTTGAGAGCTTGGATGAGGGCAGCTAGCACTTCTTTCGAAAGCTCACCTCCTTGTTTTGCCATTGTTTCTAAGGCTTCAGCAGCAGAAATTTTAGTCCTACTATAGCTTTCTTTGTGAGCTTGGATGAGGCCGTCTAGCGTTTCTTTCGGAAGCCGGCCCCCTTGTTTTGCTATTGCCTCTAAGGCACTAGCAGCAGAGCCTTTAATCTCTTCATCGCCTTCTTTGAGAGCTTGGGTGAGAGCGTCTAGCGTTTCTTTCGGAAGCTCGCCTCCTTGTTCTGCTATTTTTCCTAGGATACTAGCAACAGAAATTTTAGTCCTACTATCGCTTTCTTTGAGAGCTTGGATGAGAGCAGCTAGCACTTCTTTCGAAAGCTCGCCTCCTTGTTTTGCCATTGTTTCTAAGGCTTCAGCAGCAGAAATTTTAGTCCTACTATCGCCTTCTTTAAGAACTTTTTTGAGAACTGTTAGCGTTTCTTTTGAAAGCTCACCTCCTTGCATTGCTGCTTCTTCTATGACATGGCTAGCAAGCCATTTATAAACCGAATTTTTTTTAGGATCTTTAAGATCCTCAGCAATCGCTCCTACTATTTCCGCAGCTAAGCTAACTCCCGTTCTCACAAGGCGTAGTAAGATTTTTAGCATCTTTTCTCTTGTCTTAGTATCGGATAATAGCTCTCTGATAGTATGCACGATTTCGGGATGATTAAAGAGATTTTTATTCCTGAGCAAACTTTCAAAGCCTAAACCTTGTAAGTAGAGATGCTTAAGATAGCCTTTTACAAGCTTAATAAAGCCATCGTACTGCTTCACCATAGTAGGATCTTGACACTCTTCAAAGCACTCCGCAATCAAAGTAAGTTCGCCACTGACAGCTAAGTCTTGCGGGGCAGCAAAAAGATCGTCAAAAAAAGACTGGAGTGCATCTGCATGGCGGCGATTACTTAAGGCAACTATAGAAAGGCTGCCGGCAATCATGTGTAAAACGAGAGCGTAGCGCGGTTCAAACTTATAACTGCGTATAAATTCTTGGCATGCTTGTCTTTCTCCTTTAAGATATTGATTGGCAACTTTTGAAGCGGTTAAAAACTCTTGGAAGGTTAGGTGGATAAAATACCCTTTTTCTTCAGCTTCATTTTCTGCCCCAGGAATGCGCATTAGCCCGCAATCTGAAAGCTCATTGGATGAAATTTTATCGCCCTTAAAGTCTTCGATTTCTTGCTTGCTTAAATAAAGGGTATCATTTTTCATCGCAAAATTGGCCATTTCTTCAAAAGCAGCCGAAATATTGGCTACTTCTGGATTTTGACGCAGTTTTTTTTCTGCCAGAATTTGCTCTTGAGTTTGGCTAGATTTTCCTTGGTCAATTCTTCTCAAAAGAAACCACTGATACATCCAGTTAACAATCCTTTCATAAATCGCCGTCATCGTGATAGATTGCTCAGTATCAAAAACCTGGGGATCTTCATGAAAAAGGCAACAAAGGAGGGTTAAGTTAATGGGAATCTGTGCCAGGCTTAACACCTGGGGAGAAGTTTTTAATAGGCGGTTAAGCTTTTGTTTTTTTCCTCCGGCTTGAACGTATTTGAAAAACCTGTCGATATAGCCTTCAATCCCTTCTTTATCAAAACCTAAAAGCTCTAGCTCACAAGAGCGTTCAAAAGAACAATTTCCAGGCCTGGAAGTGATCAGAATGTGGGGGAATAACTCTTTTAGCTGCTTAAAAGCTGCAGCTAAACTTGTGTTTGCTTGGGCTTTTGCTGGGAGCTCATCATACCCATCTAAAACAAGCAGGGTTTTTTCTAGAAAGGTAGAATCATGTATGCAAGCTTCGATCACTCTGCGATCAATTTTGCCAGCATATTCTTTTGCTATTAGGTCAGCTGGGGTATATTCTTTATCAGGGGGATATTTTTCTATGGTGAAATTTCTCAACGGAATCCAAAAGAGGTAAGAGAAGACCCCTTGCCAAAGCTCTCCTTTTGCCCAGTGGTAGCTAATATAGTGGCAGAGGGTGCTTTTACCAATGCCAGCTGCGCCTTGAATGAGAACTCTTTTGCGATCTTCCTCTTCAAAGCTTTTATGTTCGAAAAGCTTTTCGATTTCAATCTTTTCTTTAAGCTCAAAAATAGTCTCGTAGGTCGGAATGCGAGTATCTTGTAAATACTCAGAATGCTTATTCAAGGCTTGATCGCGTGTTTTTCTTTCTTCATTTTCAATCATCCCTAAACGCACATAAATTTCTTCTAAAGGAACTTTAAATTCCCACTCTTGCTGCGTTTTAATCCTAAAAATGGAAATAGTTTTTTGAGAAAGGTAATAGTGTCGAAGAGGGCTAACGAGATTTTGGGGATCAAGTTCTGCCTGAGATAAGGGAGGCTCTGCCTTGCATTGAATAATAGAGTGTGCATGAGAGTGAACATGCAGTTGAGCGTTCTGCTCTAAATAGATATTTTTAGCACTAGCACGGGGGGTGTTAAGCGCAAGTTTGGTTTGCAAATCGGGTATCAGGCTGTGCTCACAGCAATCAAGCGTGCCAAGAGAGGGCTGTTCTGCTAGGCTGCTAACTTCTTTCTTAGGTTTTTTTGCTGACACTAATTTTAGGGCTGTTTCTGCCGGATAGCCTGCAGCAACTAAAGCTTGAGAATGCTTTTTGTGAATCCCTCTCTTTGCCTTGGCTTCGTTTGTACCCAGCACGTAGCTTTCTGCATGCTCGCCTGCCTCACAGTTTATGTCTATAGCGATCCCCATCCTGGTAGGTTTAGGAGGCCTAGCACTTTCAAAAGGCTTTAGAGTAGCAAGAGGAACTGGCTGAGCAGCCACAAGCGTGACATCTGCATAATTGGGCTTACCCTTAGCAAAATCATAGATTGCGACAAGAATGTTTCCTATCACAGGGATTAGCAGTACGATACAACGAGAAAAGCTTTTTTGCTGTAAATGCGTATAGTAATGGTTTTTTGAAATATTTGCTTTTTGCTTCCCTGAAAGCACCATACATTTTTGGAATAAATCAATCAAGTTAGTGATTGTACTGATTCCGGGGATGTAGTCAGATACGCGGTTTGTTTTTAATAAAAAGCTAACATTTATGTCCATGGTAATTATCTTAATAATTTAAGAAAACATTTTACAACCAGAAACTTTAAATGTCAATGACAAAGAAGGAGTTATGGATAATCTGCCTTTGTAATAATAAAAAGTGATGATAGCAATCCCTTTTAGTATTGATCGATGGATTCTTATGAAATCTCTGATGAGCTAAGACTATCTAGCCGCTTCCGCCATACGCTAAGCTCCGGGGGCAATTGTTCCCTCATTTCTTTGTAGCTAAGCTCTAGTGTAAGCTCGGATAAATAAGTTACTCTTTTATCGGATACTTGAAGTTGCTGGCCTTTCACTGAAAAGCTATAATCAATAAAAAAACAAACTTCAGCGATTAAAGCAAATGCCTTGCCCCCCATTTTCAATAGTGCATTTTTATTAACTTTTTTTAACGCGGTGACGGCATAAAATTTCGCTAGATTATCGCCTTCCTTGAGAGCTTGAAGGAGAGCGGCTAGCGCTTCTTTGGAAAACTCTCCTCCTTGTCTTGCTATTACCCTTAGGACACCAGCAGCAGGGTACTTAGTCTCTCCATCATCTTCTTTACGGGCTTGGATGAGAGCATCTACAGCTTTTTTAGAAAGCTCTCCTCCTTGTCTTGCTACTACTATTAGGGCATCAGTAGCGGGGTACTTAGTCTCTCCATCATCTTCTTTACAGGCTTGGATGAGAGCATCTACAGCTTTTTTAGAAAGCTCTCCTCCTTGTCTTGCTACTACTTTTAGGATAAGTCTAGCAAAAAATTTAGTCCTTGTATCGCCCTCTTTGAGAGCCTGGATGAGAGTATCTAGCGCTTTTTTAGAAAGCTCTCCTCCTTGTCTTGCTACTGCTACTAGGGCATCAGCAGCAAAATGCTTAGTCTGTTCATCGCCTTCTTTGAGAGCCTGGATGAGAGCGTCTAGAACTTCTTTCGGAAGCTCTTCTCTTTGTTCTGCTATTTCTACTAAAGCAACAGCAGCATAACTTTTAAGCATAAAATCGCCTTCCGTGAGAGTTTGAGAAAGAGCCTCTAGGGCTTCTTTCGAAAGCTCACCTCTTTGTTTTGCTATTTTTCCCAGAATATTAGCTACTACATAGGCCTTATTCGAACTATGCGCTTCCTTAAGTGCTTGGATGAAGGCTGCTAAGGCTTCTTTCGGAAGCTTGCCTCCTTGTTTTATTATTTCTCCTAGAGCAACCACAGCCCAATATTGAGTCTCACTCTCGTCTTCTTTAGGAGCCTTGATGAGCAGGGCGAGAGCGACTAGCAATTCTTTCGAAAGCTCACCTCCTTGATTTGTTTTTTCTCCTAGGACCTCAACAACACAATCTTTAGCCTCGCTGCCGCCTTCTTTGAGAGCCTCGATGAGAGCATCTAGTGCTTCTTTAGAAAACTCTCCTCCTTGTCTTGCTACTGCTACTAGGACAACAGCAGCAGAATATTTAGTTCCTTCATCGCCTTCTTTGAGAGCCTGGATGAAAGTATCTAATGCTTCTTTTGGAAGCTTACCTCCTTGTCTTGCTACTGCTAATAGGGCAACGGCAGCAGGATACTTAGTCTTTATATCGCCTTCTTTGAGAGCCTGGATGAGAGTATCTAATGCTTCTTTTGGAAGCTTACCTCCTTGTTCAGCTATTGCCCTTAGGGCACCAGCAGCAGAAATTTTAACTTTAACAGAATCTACTTGGAGCGCTAGGATGAGAGCCGCTAGACCTTCTTTTGGAAGCTTACCTCCTTGCTCAGCTATTGCCCTTAGGGCACCAGCAGCAAAAATTTTAACATTAATATGATCTACTTGGAGCGCTAGGATGAGAGCCGCTAGCGCCTCTTTCGAAAGTTCGCCTCCTTGTATTGCTATTTCCGTTAGGTCATCAGCAGCAACACGTTTAGCCACTTTATCGCCTTTTTTGAGAGCCTGGATGAGAACGGCTAGCGCCTCTTTCGAAAGTTCGCCTCCTTGTATTGCTATTACCCTTAGAATACCAGCAGCATCACATTTAGTCTCTTCATCGCCTTCTTTGAAAACCTGAATAAGAGCGTCTAATGCTTCTCCCGGAAGCTTGCCTCCTTGTTTTACTATCTCTACTAGGGCATCAGCAACATAGCCTTTATTCTCTCTATCTCCTTCTTTGAGAGCCTGGATGAGAGCGTCTAATGCTTCTCCCGGAAGCTTGCCTCCTTGTTTTACTATCTCTACTAGGGCATCAGCAACATAGCCTTTATTCTCTCTATCTCCTTCTTTGAGAGCCTGGATGAGAGCGTCTAATGCTTCTCCCGGAAGCTTGCCTCCTTGTTTTACTACCGCTACTAGGGCATTAGCAACATAGCCTTTATTCCAACTATCTCCTTCTTTGAGAGCCTGCATGAGAGCGTCTAGCACTTCTTTAGAAAGCTCACTTCTTTGTTTTGCTATTGACCCTAGAGCACGAGCAGCATAATTTTTAGTCCACTCTTCGCTTTCCTGAAGGGCTTGGATGAGAGAGGCAAATGCTTCTTCCGAAAGCTCACCTCTTCGCTTTGCTATTGCTTCTAGGGCCCTAGCAGCAGAATTTTTAACCATCGTGTCTTCATCGAAAGCTTGATAGAGAACAGCTAAAGCTTCTTGCGGAAGCTTGCTTCCTTGCTTTGCTATTTGTTCTAACACAAAGACAGCATACCTTCTAGCATTAGAATATTTTTTAGGATCCTTAAGTTGCTCAACGATCAATCCTACTATTTCTGAAGCTAAGCTTATTCCAGTTTTCGAGATGCTTAGTAAGATTATTAGCATCTTTTCTCTTGTCCTAGGATCGGATAATAGCTCTCCGATAGTAGGTAAGATTTCGGGATGATTAAGAAAATTTCTATTCCTGAGCAATCTTTCAAAGTCTAAATTTAACAAGAAGAGATGCTTAATATAGTCTTTTACGAGCCTAATAAAGCCATCGTACTGCTTTACTACACTAGGATTTTGACACTCTTCAAAGCACTCAGCAATCAAAGTAAGCTCGCCGCTGACAGCAAAGTCTTGCGGTGCAGCAAAAAGGTCGTCAAAAAAATGCTGTAGTACATTCGCATAGCGGCGATTACTTGAGGTAGCCAGAGAAAGACTGCCGGCAATCATACGAAAAAGGAGAGCATAGCGGGGTTCAAATTTGTAATTTTGCACAAATGCTTGGCATGTTTGTCTTTCTCCTTCAAGATATTGATTGGCAACTTTTGAAGCGGTTAAAAATTCTTGGAAGGTTAAGTGGATAAAATACCCTTTTTCTTCCGCTTCGGGGATGCGAAGAAGCCCACAATCAGTAAGCTCATTGGGTAAGGCTTTATTATCTTTAATAAAGCGACCGATTTCTTGCTTACTTAAATAAAGGGTGTCTTTTTCCATAGCAAAATAGGCCATTTCTTCAAAAATGGTGGCAATTTTATCAACTTCTAAATTTTGGCGCAGGTTTTCTTCTGTTAAAATGTGCTCTTGAGTTGGGCTAGATGGACTTTGGCCAATTCTTCGTAAAAGAAACCCCTGATACATTCGGTTAATCATCCGTTCATAAATGGCAGTCATCGTAATGGAATGATTAGATTTAAAGAATTTTGGGTCTTCATGAAAGAGGCAGCACAGTAAAATTAAGAGCATAGGAATGCGGGCAAGACTTAAAACTTGGGGAGAGCTCTTTAAGAGACTACGAAGTTTTTCTTTTTTCTCTTCAGCTTTGACTTGTGTGAAAAATTTATCGATATAACGATCGACTCCTTTTTTATCAAAGCCTAGAAGCTCCAGATCACAAGAGCGCTTAAAAGAACAGCTTCCAGGCCTTGAAGTGATTAAAATATGGGGAAATAGTTCTTTTAGCTCCTTAAAAGCTGTAGCAAGGCTGCTATTACCTTGGACATCTGCTGAAAGCTCATCGTAGCCGTCTAAGACAAGCAAAGTTTTTTCTAGAAAGGCGGGATCTTTTAGGTAAAAGTCGATGACTCTGCGATCGATTTTACCTTTATACTCTCTCGCAATCAAATCAGCTGAAGTATAATCTTTATCCTCGGGGTATTTCCTTAAGGTCAAATTTCTTAAGGGAATCCAAAAGAGGCAGGCAAAGATGTCTTGCCAAAGCTCTCCTTTTGCCCAACGATAGCTAATATAGTGGCATAGGGTACTCTTACCGCTTCCAGCAGAACCTTGAAGGTAAATTTTCTTAGAATTTTCTTTTTGAAGGCTTTCGTGTTCAAAGAGCTTTTCAAGTTCAATCTCCTGCTTAGGCTCGAAGATGGTTTCATAAGTTGGGGCACGTTCATCTTGAATGTAATTAGAATGCTTATCCAAGGCTTGATCGCGTGTTTTTCTTTCTTTATTTTCAATAATCCCTAAACGCACATAAATTTCTTCTAAAGGCACCTTAAGTTCCCACTCTTGTTGCGTTCTAATTCTAAGAATAGAAATATTTTTTTGAGAAAGGTAATAGTTTCGAAGAGAGCTAACGAGATTTTGAGGAACTAGCTCTTCCTGCGATAAGGAAGGCTCTGCCTTGCATTGAATAATAGAGTGTGCATGAGAGTGAACATGCAGTTGAGCGTTCTGTTCTAGATAGATATTTTTAGCGCTAGCCCGGGGGGTGTTAAGCGCAAGTTTGGTTTGATCGGTCGCAATGCTGTTTTCATAGCAATCAGGCATTCCAAGAGAGAGCTGTTCTACTAGGCTGCTAACTTCTTTCTTAGTTTTTTTTGCTGACACTAATTTTAGGGCTGTTTCTGCCGGATAGCCTGCAGCAACTAAAGCTTGAGAATGCTTTTTGTGAATCCCTCCCTTTGCCCTGGCTTCGCTTGTACCCAGTACCGAGCTTTCTGCATGCTCGCCTAGCTCGCGGTTTATGTCTGTAGCAATCCCTCCCATGGTAGGCTTAGGAGAGCTGCCACTTTCAGAAGATTTTGGAGCAGAAAGAGGAACTGGCTGAGAAACTACGAGCGAGACGTCTGCATGCTTCGGCCTGCTCTTAGCAAAATCATAGATGGCGACAAGAATGTTTCCTATCACAGGTAGTAGCAGTACAATACAGCGAGAAAAGTTTTTTTGCTTTAGATAAGTGTAGTAATGACTTTTGGAAATACTTGCTTTTTGCTTGAAAGAAAGCATTACACATTTTTGGAATAAATCAATCAAGTTAGTGATTGTACTGATTGCGGGGATATAGTCAGACACGCGGTCTGCTTTTAATAAAAAGCTGGCATTTATGTCCATGGTAATTGTCTTAATAATTTAAGAAAATATTTTACACGTAGGATAGTTAAATGTCAATGGCAAAGAAGGATTTATGAGGAATGACTCTTGTAACATTAAGCTTTGCCGAAAGGTTTGGAGTCACTTATTCTCCGTGGCTTATGAAGGGCCCTACTTTGTTTTCAATTGAGGAGGATGACGCTTGAGCTCGTCAAACTGCTTAACAAGGTCAAGAGCCTCATCATCGGAAAGCTGACCACTTTGGATCTTCATTTTGATCTCTTCTCGCCTTTTCATCCAATTGCGATCTAGAATACGTTGAACTGTTTCTTTAAAATGTTCTTCAGCTTTCTCTTTATTGATTTTTTTCTCGAGAATTTCCGAGATAAGCGTCTGCCCTTCTTCATTGTCAAGCGCTATAGCCAAGGAAAGCAAATCAGGTGCCTTCTGATTTTGGTGCCCCTCTAAAAAGGTGGTGAAAAGGTGTCCACAAGCCGCGTGAGAGAAATCTTCTACCTTCAAATTTAAGCCCACCATCTCAATCAAATGGGGATGGGTTTCTCCCATTAATAACATCCACCGCAACAAATCGCACTCCAGAATTCGATCGGGATCTACAGATGCCGCCGTGCCAATACTGGCTCCTTTTTTCACAAAAGCATGAGAGGAACGAGGAAGTACGTCCTGAGTCACCACGCTTTCGGGAACCTGCATCAGGTGGGCCAATTGTCGAAGGCTTTCATGAACCATTACCGGATGGTTCCATTGTTGAATTTGAGCAGTAACCGTTTGGACAAGTTCGTTTTTTCCCGCAGGTGAGACACAATTGAACTTTTTAGATAAATGAGAGACAAGAAAAGGCAAATAATCCACACTTTTTTGTAAAAGAGCCTGAAAAGCTTCCGGTCCTCTTTCTCGCAAAAAAACGTCCGGATCCATCTGTGGCGGTAGAGAGACAATTTTAATATCTACCCCTTCCTTTTGAAAGAGGTTGCCAATTTTTGCAGCCGCTTCTTGTCCTGCTCCATCTGGATCTAAAGCTAAGTAGACCGTTTGCACCCCTAACTGCATTAATTCCTTCACATGCCCCTCTCCAAAAGCTGTTCCTTGGCCGGCTACAGTCAGATTAAATCCTGTGTAAATCAAGCGCAGGGCATCGATTTGCCCCTCTACAATAATCGCACGCCGCTCCTTAGCAATCCTTTTGCGACAATAATTTAATCCAAATAATACGCGTGATTTTTTGAATAGAGGGGTTTCAGCCGTATTGACATACTTGCCACCAAAGGTTTCTTCCTTGAATTTTCTTCCTGAAAACCCAATCACTCCACTGGAGGGATGGTGGATAGGAAAAAGAATTCGATCCGAAAAAAATTCTTTCTTTTTACCCTCTTTTGTCTCAATTAAAAGGCCAGCTTCAAGCATCACTTCGTCTGAGATAGAGCGTGCATGCAAAACTTTGCGCAACATTCCAACAAGTGGGGGAGCAAACCCAATCTTAAAATATTGGATAAAACCCAAATCAATGCCTCTTTGGTAAAGATAGTGCAAAGCTTGGTGGCCTTCAGGGGTATGCAACAGAGCAAAATGGTAGAACTCCATAGCAATTGAAAGGGCTTCTCTTAAACGCGCTTTATTGACCGTTTTAGTACCTTCCCCGTGTTCTACCCTGTCAAGGTGCACGTGAAAGCGATTGGCAAGATATTCAACCGCTTCTAGAAAACTCATTTTTAAATGGTTCATCAAAAAGTGAATCGCATCTCCATGAGCACCGCAGCCAAAACAGTGGTAATGGTTATCCCCTTTCTGGACCACAAAAGAAGCTGTTTTCTCATCGTGAAAGGGGCATAAAGCTTTATAAGAAGCCCCTGTTCGTTTTAAATCTAGATGAGCAGATAAAACATCGACCAAATCAATTCTTTGACGTAACGTTTCGAGACTTTCTTTGGTAAAAACTGTCATTTTAATTCCTTTAAAGCTTCTCCCCTTCCCCTTTTAATGCAGACTAAAGAGTTTTGCCTGCAAGTGAGGCATTTATCTCCTAAATTTTTTGACCTCTCTCCTTTGTCAAAATTTAACGCCCCACCGGCTGGAACAAGAAGCTATTTGAAAAACACCTAGAGGTTGCTTTTTAGCCCACCTAAGGAGGAAATATGGTCTTAGGAAGAGGCTGAGGTTAGCCCTTTTTTGCCAGCCACTTATGCTTAGTAAAAAATCGCGCTGCCATTTCGATAAAAGTTAGAAAAAATGGACTAAACTAAGCATTCACAAGTCTTTCGGAAATCTCCCCCATCGCGGCAGCTTTTTTATCCAATTTGCGCTGCACATGTTGGTTCACCCGATAGACCAAGAAAATGCAAAGTAAGCTCACCACTGCGATAATCCAGCCTAAGATATCGTAATGCTCAAGAGGGCTAAAGCTGTTTTTCTGTACCACAATCATGCCTGCAATAGAAGAAGCGACGCCTCCCGCAATTTGCTGGAGAGAGGAAGTGATGCTCATAAAAGCCCCGCAATCCTTCATTTCAGGCACAGCGGTAGTCAAAGCCATTGCAGGAACCATCCGCCCCATAATTCCTAACATTATCAGAATATTGACCAGGATGATGACCCATAAAGGCATGGGCACAAGATGGGCATAGATTAAGATCGCAACCATGGTAAACAGAGAGGCTATAGCAAACAGTTTGAATTTATCCATTTTGTCACTTAGACGTCCCACTAAAGGCATGAAGATTATTCCGCTTATACCAGATACCATGAACAAAAAGGGCAGCTGTTGGGGAGTAACATGCAGGTTGTTAATCGCAAAAGCGCTACTAAAAGGCATGATCATAAAGCCTCCGACTGAAAGTAAAGCAGTCGCCGCAAACCCTAGGCGGTAGTGAGGATGTGTCAAGGTATAGCGCAAATGCGCATAAGCACTTTGGCTATGCTGAACGGCAAGGTGAGCTGTTATAGGTCGCATATTCACCCAAATCAGCAAAGCGATCACCATCGACATCGCCACAATCATCAAAAAGGGGGATTGCCATCCTGAAAGATTTGCTAAATAAAGACTCACAGGGATCCCTAAAACTTGGCTTGCTCCAAATCCCATCTGCGTAAAGCCCATCACTCGCCCTCGTTGTTCAATCACAAATATATCCGAGATAATAGCAAGCGAAATTGAACTCATCACCCCTCCGAATAAGCCTGTGACAATTCGAGCTGTAACCAACATTGCATAGGAATTAGCCAAGCCGCAAAGCAGCGTGCCAAAAATAAAGCCGCTATAAAAAAATAAGAGCATTTTTTTGCGGTCGAACCGGTCGGCAAAACCTGCCGCCAAGAATCCTGAAATTCCGGCGCTGAAAGCATAAGCAGAAACTGCAAATCCAAATTGAGTGGGAGTAATAGAGAGGGATTTCATGAGCATATCCCCTAAAGGAGACATCACCATAAAATCTAAGACCACACTAAATTGAACAAAAGCAATTAAAGCGATGAGTATTTTTTGATAGGTAGAAAAGGGCATGGTTTTCATTAGACACCCCAAGAGTGAAATTTGATAAGAGGCTTGGCGTCTATTGATGGATCAATAGCGTTTTTAAATACCGCTATTTTAAAAGTTTTTTTCTTTCTAGAACAGCACAAAATTCAACTTAATACTCCATTAGAGGAAGCAAGCGAATCCCAGAAGGGTGGATAAGTTTTTGTACACGCCCTCGCGAGAGGCGGATTTTGAGCGATCCGAAAGGCTCTGCTAACGTCTCGGGAGGAGAGGATTTGATAACCGTGGCAGCAATCCACTGAGCGGTGTTAGGAAACTTGACAAGTATCCGGCTCTCTTTTTTTATTTCGTGCATATCTACCACAGGTGTAGACTGGAGGGCCACTTCTGTAGCAACAGGATAACCATCCACAATTTTTCCCTGGGCTCCTTGTTGAAGCACACGCTCAATTGCAGGAGATAAAGATAAACTTTTACCGTGGATAGAGAGATCCACCACCGTTCCATCTTGCTGGTTAGCAATCAAAAACTTTACAAACTGGGCGGCCCCCTCGTGGTCCTGCTTTTTTAAAAGGTTTTTTAAAATCGCTAAATGTAAAGCCAAATAAAAAATCTTGGTTTCCGCGGGGTCTTCTAGATGATAAAGGAGTTTTTCGCGATGAGAAACAAGTAATTCACTCGCTTTTGGATGGTTTAAAATATCATCTAAAGCCCAATCCGAAAATTCGTCTAATCCAAAAAATTGGGAGTCACTTCCATACGCGCAAAAATAGCGGGGATGCGTTTGTAAAAAATCGACTAAAGCAAAGAAAACCTTGGTAAAAAGATCCGCTCCATTTTTTTTAAAATGCATTCCCAGATAAGATAAAATCGTTTGGCACTCCTTATTCCATTTTTGAGAAAAGCAGCGCTGCATCAGAGCCTGAAAATAAGGAGCGCCCGCTTTAAACCAGGCTAAAGTATTTTCTTTTGAAGCCCATAAGGCTTTCCACACATACACATTGCCGTTATCCACACTTTCTAATTTTAAGGAGGCTAGCTTATCCCGCTCAACTAAGGTATCCTCTAGCGCCTTGATGAGAAGTTGAGTTATAAATTTGAGTTTTTTTTCCGATCTAACCTCTTCCGGTGTAAAACTCCACCAAAAAAATAGCATTTTCAAGTGAGTGTCATATTCTGGATAAATCACAAACTTCAAGTTCTGGGCTAAGCTTTGAATGCACACATCCTTTCCGATCTTATCCATTCTGCCCCCCCGGTTATGCCCAATCATCCGCACTTCAACCTGTACTTTTTTATCTACAAGATGATAGCCCACATCGATAATGGTGCTGTGATTCTTAACGGGGATATTATACTTCAAGCTAAAGCAAGGATAAAGATAGGAGACTCCCACCCAATTCGCATGGACAGGAACTTGCACACCTTCGCGAACAAAGCAATCTTGCTTAATGCTTAACAGACTATTATGCAAAAGATAAATAGCCGATGGGAGTTTACCTTCCCAAAGAGGCACGCAAGCGGCCATTTGTGCCACCAAAATATTTTGGTGCATGAGGGTACATAAATCTTCTAAGGTGGAATGGGAAGGTAGCTCTTGATTCTTAAAATACGCACTGCTAATCACCAGAGCGTTCACGTTAAAATCGACACTCGGCAATAACTGCTCTTCCCCATAGGTATGGATGTGATTAAAAGCCCTTTGGATAGCCTGAATAATGATTTCTCGGTAGTCACCGGGCAATTTATCCCCAAAACCTTCAATCGTTCTGATCCATGCTTGTATATTTGCTGAAGGAATATGCATCACCCAAATTTGCATTAAGTCAAAAAGGGACAGTAACATTTCTTTAAAGCGAGAAACTTGCAATGCTTTATCTTGGGTTGAATAGATAGAGCTACTTTTGAGTTCTTTTATGGCTCGGTCGTAAATTTCAACCGTCTCTTGCAAAAATTTTAATAAAACAACGCGGATTAACCATTGGTTTGCAGGAAGTGAAAAAAACTGATGCGTCATGTCATGCAGTTCAGGCAAAAGGCTTGTCTTAAGATCCCTCCACAGGAGCTCAAATTGCTCAGGTTCTCCCCAGAGCGTTAATTTTTCTCTGAAAATGTGCCAATTTTGCCGCGCTGTCGAAATTTGACTTAGAGAGGACAAGGAGTTTTTAAACTGGACTTCTAGATGATTCAAAAGCTCTTTTGAAGACTCTGCCTGCTTTTCTTTCCATGCATGGGAAAAAGCAATATTGATCCATTCTTCACTAATTTTGTTTTCTTGAATTTCGTAGATCAAACTTTCAAGTTTTTTAAGAGCCTCCATGTCTTGAAATAAAGGCTCTATAAAGGCTCTCCATGCCTTTTTGACTTCTGCTACAACCGCATATTTCTCCATTTGGAAAACTAAATATTGCTCTTCTAAAATTTCCTTGCGAGAGTCGGTTTCAAGAATATCGACACTTCTTTTCTGAAAAAATAGAGCTTCTAGCCGTTTAAGCGCATGTAATTTTTGCTTTCTAGAAGCTTCTCTGACAAAATACCCTTGCCAAAGGTGGAAAGCATGGTTGAAAAGTTTCTTTAATCGCTGTTTAAGCAGCGGTTTATCCTCCATGTTTTGCATTTCTGCTGCTAGAGAACCCACGAGTTTTTTAACTCCCCCTTCTTCAAGTTGTTGATGAGCCGCCTTAAATAATTCTCTTAGCTCTTTATTTGTTAGAGAAGGGAGATTTAAGTTTTCAAAAGGCACCTCTTCTCTCTCAGGAATGGATTCAATAGCAGGAATAGGATGAGAGGTCCACCCTTCTTCTATAATCCCTTTTTCTTTTAACCATTCCCATAAGGTGTCTTTTGCAGGTCCTGGGCAAGAGGCGATAAATAACTTACCTTGTTGTGAATCGAGCAAAGCAAAACAATCGGATCGATCAAGCTGCTCGGAGAGAATATCGATCCCGCATAAAACTTCAATTCCCTGTTCTCGCAATGAGCAAGCAGCATGAGAAGTGGTGGCCGCAGAAATCCTCGCAAAAATGGCTTTGGCCGTGGATTTGCTATCCTGAAGATAATGATTAAAACCTTTTTCCAAGGTGGCATCTTGGATCAGCTCATTGGCTCGCGTTAATAAAGTGACTCCCCCTTTTGAAGCAATCGTTTCCCCTTGATAAACCGAAAAATCTTGCACATGTTCGCGTAAACGTTGTTCATTTACAAAAGTAGGGCTTAGCTTCTTAGAAGAGATTAAGGGGCGCGCCTGCACCAAAAAAAGGGTTTGATTCGAATAAACCCATTCCACTTCCATCGTTTTTTGAAAAAAGGACTGAATTTTTTCAGCCAAATGATAAAAAATAAAAAGCAAGGAAGGGCTTAAAGTTGCACTCGTGCGCAACTCCCACGGATTGTCAATGGTGACAAATTCCCCTGCTAAGCTCGCAACCATCCTTTTCTTTTTGAAAGGGATAATCGAATGAATGTCATCTGGATACACATAAAAGGTATCAAAAGGCTGGATGTTCTTCACCAAAGCTTCATTATGTCCGTAAAGAGCCTGAAGTTGAATAAGCTGGGGAGTATACCCTAAAACTTCTTGAGTGTGTAAAATCCCTGACACCGGAATGCCTAGGCGGCAACTGCTTTCGTAAATTTCCCCTATCATCACCTGGATAAATACTGCTAAAAAAGGGGTAGAGTAAGGATCATCTTCTCCCAAAGCACGCAAACGCAAAGATTTCACCGAATGATAAGAAGCGATAACTTTTCCAATCCCCACTGAAATGGCGGCAATATCTGGCAAAATTCCCGATTCCGAACGATTTCCCCCCGCATTTGAAAAAGTTTCCCCATCTTCCCGTCCCGTACTGCGTACCACTAAAACCTGATCTTTTTCCACCTTATGGGTTAAAAACTCCTCCAAGGCAGCGGAATGAAAAGGGTAGTTTGTAAATACGTGGATCAGGTTCTCTTGAATTTTCCACAAGCAGAGCTGGGCATCCGGACTAAAGGAGGCTTCTTCGGTTTGGATTTGAGTAAATATGGCCCAATCTTCTAAATATTCCGGGTAATACTGATCAATATGAGCAAATATTTCAGCATGAGCAAAACAAATAAATGGAGGGACACACACCTGAATTTCCGGGATGGATAACAAGTGGCACAATTCATTTAATTTAATAAGATTAGCGGCTTTATGCCCAAAATTAGTTTCCGGAATCACTCTCAGTTTCTACCCTTGATAAGCGTGTTGATCAACGTTGATATTTCCCGATTAAGACAGCTTTTGCAAGGATATGTCCTTCCATAGCCTCTAATACCCTTTTTTTTGAACTTCCTGTGGGTAAATTTAACTGAATGTCTAAGGCATATACTTGAATGACATACCGATGAGGACTTCCAGGCGGAGGACAAGGGCCCCTGTATTTATCAACATGAAAACTATTTTTACCTTCCATAGGAACTTGAGCCCCCTCTGCTAAAGTCATGAGATGAGGAGGGAGATTCCATACAATCCAATGGTCAAATACTCCTCGCGGCGCATCGGGATCTTCCATAATCAACGTTAAGCTTTTAGCATTTGAGGGAACATCCTGAAAAACAAGAGGGGGAGAAAGATCTTCCCCTTCACAGGTATATTTTTTTGGAATGGGGTGTTCATGCTTAAAGGCTGGGCTTGTAATCTCCATGTCCTTACTCGATTAAAAGTTACTCTGCGGAGTCGAGAGAATCTAATTTTTCTACCCGATCTCCTCGTTTGTGATCTTTATCTAAATTTTTGATCAAATTTTGGAAATCTTTAATGGTTTCCTGAAAAAGAGAAGCTTGCACAGCTCCCACTTTTTCCTGGGTAACTTTATCTTTAATCTGGTGAATTTCTGTCAAAAGTTTCCGCAGGTTCTTTATTTCTTCCTCAAAAGTAGGATGAGATCCCTGCATAGCTTTCACCTGATAATCCCCAAGATCCTTTAAACTTTTTAAAGCTTTTTGGGTCTCTTTTAAATGGAGAGAAAAGTCCTCTTTAGAAAGGGAAGTTTTAAATGCCACACTTTTAATAAAGCTCTCCAGTGTTTTGGAGGCTTGATTTAAAACTTGATAAATAGAATTTTCCATTTTTCCACCTTAAAGGTTTTTGCGTAGATCATGGGCCATTTCTAACAAGAATTATTTCAGAAAGCCCCTTTTATAGACGAGCATTTGCATGAGCTCGCCTGCCCAGCAAACGAGCTTTTTTCATATATAAGAGACAATCATAAATGAGAGGGAGACTTTAGTTTTAGAGGGGAAAGACAAGCTCAATTCCCCTCATGCAAGAGATGCCCTTCAGTGACAGCCAAAGGAGACGAGCCTCTATGACTGGATTCCACCTACCCCTCTTGTTATTGCTAAAAGCTTTATCTCTGTTTTTGGTGCATATTCAGCAACCTAGCTGATCTTTTTCTTTCTGCAAAAGCGCTATTGCCAAATAAATAGCTTAGTCCGTGCTGCAATTTCAAAGCTGGAGTTAATGAACAGCCCCCATGCTTATTTATAAAAAAGAAAGGTTAGAAGCTGTCTCGAAAAAACATTTTTAAAAAATGAAATTCGCAAAAAGATAATTTAATCCTGTTTTGGCTTCAACGAATGAGTGGATTTTTTAGGCGTACACGGGCACGCATATCCTTTTGCTTGAGTTAAAACAAACACCCCAATACCCATTCGATTAACTCAACCCCTTGGAGAAGTTACGCCTTACAAACCAGGCCAATCAAGGATATTAAGCACTTTGCCTAGGAAAGGGCAATTTTCACCCAAAACCTCGAGGGCCAACACGGCCTGTGCATTTTCCATCAGTTGGCTTTATCTCTTTTTAAGCCCTAATTTCTCTCTCTAGCCGCTTAAATAATCATGCTGCGTACAAGCCAGAAAAGGGCTAGTTTGCTAACTTTGCAAAAGCCAAGGATAAAGAGTGGATGGCTTCCAGAATTTAAAAGTCCCTTATATAGGGAAGCGTGTGAAGAAGCTCTTTTAGTTTCACCTTTGGGGTAACCAATACGCTATATTGGCTATCACAAACCTATCTTTCCCGACCCATGTAAAAAAAGAAGAATCATCTAATCGAGTTCCTCAGACGCATCCCTAAGCAGCCTTAAATCGCTTATTGTTTAATCATTCAATAATTTTAAGGTTTGCCCCAACCCCTTCTATCTCTTCATCTTGTTCTTCGATAAAAGATTGGGCCCCTTTTAGCAGATAAGCTGCTAAAGCAGTATCACCTTCATAACTCATACACACTTGCATATTTCCATCCGCAGAAGGCGGATCACAGGTGATAAGGACATAACAAGCATGGTTTTTTGCTAATTCTTTTTTAATTTGACTTGCGTCCAGACGCTTCATCCCCTCTCCTTAATAATGGGGTGTCCAAGAAAAAAATGAAAAAGAGCGTTCCTTTATCATTTGGCAAAAGTCTCTAAAAGGCCTCATCAATCCGGATTTGGACCACTATTCGTCACATTAGCCGAAGCGCAGATTTATTACAAAGTCAAAACAAGAATTTTTTCGGGCGCCTCCCTCCCTTCCCCATTCCCCTTGCAAAAAAGAAAAAAACATTTGTCATGCGATCTATTTTCTTTATATAGTGCGATAAGAATCCTATTAACTTGGAGCCATCCAATGGCAATGCATACTTTTTTTCATGATGGCAGATGGATCCAAGCTAAATTCAGCCATTTCACTTATAAAATGACCTTAAATAGAAACAAGATTGACCGTGGAGAAGCTATAAGGGGGGCTTTAGAAGCTGCTTTATGCCGTTTTAATAGTCGGTCTTTTCTTTCCAAAGAAAGGAAGCCCCGTACAAAAGCTGTACAAACTATTTTAGGAGGGCTAAACGCTTTACAAGAAGCCCTCAGGCTCCTTTATGCGTATGGAAAAAAAGCTGCTAAAATCTTTAGCAAGCCATATTCGATGTTTTCCAAAAATCCTAGAAAAGCCGCTCAGGAAGCAGGCAAACACTTTTGGGAATCAAGCCATAAAGTTTATGCAAGGGTGGCTAAAATTTCAATTCCTCAAGCCGATAATGGCGTTAAGGGCCTTCATAAGCCTCGTGGAGTGACAGCTGCTTTAGGACTTTTTAGATTGCCAGGCCAGCTTCCCAATGGCCACATGGTTGCCACCCTACTGGCTTTTAAACCTAGTGAGCCGGCTCCTTTGCACAGCCTCGGTATACAGCTGATTATTATAGCGATTTTGTTATTTCAACTGAAGGGCGTCTTTTACAAATGTCAACAAAGTTTTTCCCAAAATCATTCTATCGACAGGGTTTACAATGAATCAAGCGTACGAAGTCAATTTTGATGGATTAGTGGGACCTACCCACGCTTATGGCAACCTTTCATACGGAAATGCCGCACCTTTAGAAACCCAAAATCTTCCTTCTAATCCAAAAGCTGCAGCCTTGCAAGGATTAGAAAAAATGAAGAGGTTGCATGACTTAGGTATCAAACAAGGTGTACTTCCCCCTCCTGAACGCCCTCATATCCCTACTCTGCGCAACTTAGGATTCACTGAGGTAGAAGAGCGTTTAGGCGCAGCTGTTTTTAAAGCTTCTCCGGAAATTTTTTTCAGCTGCTTTTCCGCTGAAAACATTTGGACAGCCAATGCGGCCACCATTTCTCCTTCTATAGATTCTTCCGATAAGCACGTACACTTTACCCCCGCAAATTTATGCAGTAAATTTCACCGAGCTTTCGATTACCAAACCGCCCAAAAAATCTTAAAAACCATCTTTTCCAATCCTATTTACTTTACCCACCACGACGCGCTCCCTTCAAATAGCTATTTTTCGGATGAAGGATCAGCCAACCATACTCGCTTTTGCAGCCGCTATGAGCATCCAGGAGTGCAGTTGTTTGTGTATGGAAAATCAAGCTTTCACCCCACAATTATCCAACCTTCTAAGTTCCCTCCTCGTCAAGCGGATGAAGCCAGCTTCGCCATTGCCAGAATGCATAAACTATACCCAAAACATACCATCTTCGCTCAGCAGAATCCAGCAGCCATTGATGCAGGCGTATTTCACAATGATCTTATTGCCTTGGGGAACCAATATGTATTTCTTTATCACGAAAATGCCTTTTTTCAAACGGAAGAAGTGATTGAAAATTTGCAAAAAAAAGTTCAAGAAGTTTGCTCAAGAGACCTATTTTTAGTCAAAGTGCCCAAGAAACGGATTTCCCTTTCCCAAGCCGTGAAATCGTCTTTATTTAATTCTCAACTTGTCACTTTAGAAAACCAGTCGATGGCAATTTTGGCCTCTCAAGAATGTCAAAAGATCCCAGCAGTTGAACTTTTTCTACGCGAGCTTACCGAAGAAGCTCACAATCCCATAAGCTCAGTGCATTATCTCGATCTCCAAAACATGCAAAATGGAGGAGGGCCTGCTTGCTTGCGATTGCGAGTGGTCCTGACAGAAAGGGAATTAGCCGAAACACATCCGCACGTGTTATTCTCAAATACCTTGTACCAAGTACTTACCAAATGGATTCATAAACACTATAGGGATCGCCTGGCTCCAAGTGATCTCATGGATCCCAAGTTAATTAAAGAAAGTCGTGAAGCTCTAGATGAGCTCACAAAAGTTTTGCAGCTTGGTTCCATTTACTCGTTTCAATAGAATTAACGCTCGATTGCTGTTGCAAAAGCCTCTCAGCAGCTGTGCGGATAGCCTGGCTTTGCGTAGGAAAAGGGTGTATAGATTTAGCTAAGGCCAGTAATCCCTTTTCCGAAGCCATTGCGACGCCAACTTGCGCAATTAAATCGCCAGCATGCTCCGCCATAATATCTGCTCCAATGATTGCATGCGATCCCTTTTTCACCATAAGCCTTACAAACCCGGTGGTTTCTTCATCCAAAATCGCGCGATCTACATCTGCTAATTCAACAACCGCTATTTCTGTAGCAATTCCACGCTCTTGAGCTTCTTCTTGACTCAAGCCGACATGAGCAATTTCAGGAGAAGTAAAGGTACACCAGGGAACAATTAAGGCATTTTTTTGTTCTTGGCCATCTTTTAACGCGTTTGTTACCGCTATAGAAGCTAATTCTTTAGAAATATGGGTAAATTTATATTTGGAGGTGACGTCCCCAATCGCATAGATATTAGGATTAGAGGTCTGCAGAAAATCATTCGTTGAAATCCCTTGATGACTGTCATAGCTCACCCCTGCTTGGTCAAGTCCTAGTCCTTCCACTACAGGTGCTCTGCCTGCAGCGATGAGGATTTCATCCACGGGGATGCTCGTTGAGTGCTGATCTAGGTATAAAACTTTTTCTTTCCCTTTTTTCTCCACACGCACGACTTTAGTTTGAGTAAAAATCTGCATCCCTTCTCTTTCCAATTCTTTCCGCAAACGCTCTGTTGCCATAGGGCTATCTTTCGGAAGCAGATGAGAGCCATGTGTCATTAACGTTACCTGAGAGCCAAAGCGCAAAAAAGCTTGCGAAAGTTCACAGCTGATGGGCCCTCCCCCTATCACCCCTAGCCGAGCAGGTAAAGTAGATAAGCTAAATATGGTTTGATTCGTATGGTAATCGGCCTCACTCAAGCCAGGAATTTCAAAGGGAACAGGTTGGGTACCAGTCGCAATGATGGCTTTTTTAAAATTAATGATTTGTCCACTCACTTCCAATTGATTAGGCCCGATAAAACGTCCTGTTCCTAGAAAAACATCTATGCCTAATTTTTTAAAATGCTCGGCAGAATCGTGCGGAGAAATAGTAGCTTGCAAACGATGCACTCTTTGCATGACTGCATGAAAGTTTACCTTCCAATTTGGAGGAATCTCCACTCCAAATTGCTGAGCATGACACACTTCTGCAACCAAACGGGAGGAACGGATCATCGCTTTGGAGGGGATACATCCATAACTTAAGCACTCGCCTCCAAAATGTTCTTTTTCCACAAACGCAACCTGGGCATCCAATTTTTTTGCTAAGGTAGCTGCCGTCATTCCACCCGGCCCGCCCCCTACTACGAGAAGATCATAAATGGCTACAGGCTTAGGATTCTTCCAATTTAAGGGAAATACGTCTTCTTGTAATTGGGCGCTAAATGAATGTGGGGGTGTATTTGAATGGACCATGGAATCCTCCGGTTATATCAAATTTTCTTTTAAAACATGCAAAAAAAATTGTCAATCCATGCCCTTCATTCCATTTGTTTAGCAAATTTATTCTATTCTCCTTATAAATTAAAAATTAAACAACCTAGCGCTATTTTCAAAAAAAATAGTTTTTAAGTTAAAAAATAACTGCAAAACAAAAAAAGTCTAAAATCCAGGTAAAAAGCAAGGCGGAAGAAGTGATCCGCCAGCATATTTGACATAAAAAAGGAGGAATCATTATGCAACGCAAAGGTTCAGCAGTATGGCAAGGAGATTTAACCCAGGGAAAAGGTATCCTTTCCACCGAAACGGGCGTCCTTCAACAAACCCCCTATTCATTTAAAACTCGCTTTGAAAATGAGAAAGGCACTAATCCCGAAGAATTGCTAGCAGCCGCTCATGCCGGATGTTTTGCTATGGCAATCTCTAATGAATTAAGTAAGGTAGGAATTACGCCTAAAGAACTTCAAGCTACTGCGACTATTTCCCTAGATAAAGTTCCAGATGGCTTTTCTATTACCAAAAGCCATATTGATTTAATTGCCGACATCCCTAATGCAGATAAAGCCAAATTTGAGGCCGCCGTTAAAGCTGCAGAGAAGGGCTGTCCCGTTTCAAAACTATTCAAAGCAGAAATCACTGTTTCCGCTAAACTTAAATAGTTTTTGATAAATAGACATTCACCCCCTGGCTTAAAACTAATCCAGGGGGCAGCAATTATACGAGAGGTGCTTTCGCATTTTACGCGCGATTGTAAATTTATTTAATACCGAAAAACCATTGGACTTGACTAACAATTAATTTATATTTCAGCGCAAATGAACAAAAATCGCTGTTGACCTCAAAAATTCAAGTTTGCAATAAACAATAATTGAGGCAAGGATAGGGTTCTTCTGTAAAAGAGAAGCTTCAGTAGGAAACTTTTCTATCCTTGCATTTGGTAGCAAAGTCCGATAAATATAGTTGCAGCCACTTGGCATTGAGCTCAATTGATAGGTCCTTATGTATTCTTAGTAGGACCGAGGCTATCTAGCTGTTTTCGCCATTTTACAAGCTCCAAAGGTAGCTTTTTTCTTATTTTCTTGTAGCTGAGCTTCAGTTTATGCCTGGAAGAATACGTGATTCTTTTGTCTGAAATTTGAAATCGTTGGCCTTTCAATGAGAGGCTATCCTCGGCAAAGAAACAAACCCTAGCGATTAAAGGAAATACCCTAATGCCCATTTTTAATAAAGCATTTCTATTGACTATGGTCAGAATATGATAGGCAATATGCCTGTTGACAGCAGAAACATCCTCCTGGAGAATTTGGATAAGAGTAACTAGCCCTTCCTCAGGAAGCTCATCTCCTTGCTCTGCTACGACTCTTAAGACACTGGCAACACGCCATTTTTCATCAGAATCACCTTCCTTGAGAATTTGAATAAGAGCTGCTAGCACTTTTTTAGCAAGCTTGCCTCCTCGTTTTGCCACCGCTTGTAAGGTATCGATAGCACGCCCTTTGGGAACGTAATCTTCCGTCTGGAGAATTTGGATGAGAGCAACTAGCGCTTCTTTAGGAAGCTCATCTCCCTGCTCCGCCGCTGCTGCCAGGACATTGACCACACTCGTTTTGGTAAGAGAATCAGCCCCTTGGAGAATTGGGATGACAGCAACTAGCACTTCCTTAGAAAGCTTGCCTCGGCTGTGCGCCGCTGATCCTAGAGCATGGATGACATAGTTTTTAGCCTCGGAATCTCCCTCCTTGAGAATTTGAATGAGAGCAGATAGCGCTTCCTTAGCATCCTCGCCCCTTTGTTTTACAGTTGCTGCCAAGGCATGGGCTGCATAACGTTTAGCATCACAATTATTCTCCTTGAGAATTTGAATGAGAGCATCAAGCGCTTCTCTAGGAAGCTTGTATCCTTGCTGCGCCACTGTTCTTAGAGCATGAGCAGCATGCCCTTTGTCATCCAAATTGCCTTCTTTAAGAATTTGAATGAGAGCAGATAGCGCTTCCTTAGCAGAATTTCCTCCTCGCTCTACCACTGCTACTAAAATAGGGATAGCATACCCTTTGGCCTCAGAATTATCCTCCTTAAGAATTTGGATGAGAACATCTAGCGCTTCGCTAGCTGAGTTTTCTTCCCGCTTCGCCAAGGCTCCTAGGGTTTCGATAGCACACCCTTTAAGAATAGAAGTGTCCTCCTTGAGAGTTTGGATGGCAACAACTAGCACTTCCTTAGGAAGCTTGCCTCCTTGTTCTGCTACTACTCTTAGAACATTAGCAGCACGCCTTTTATGATCAGAATTACCCTTCTTAAGAATTAGGGTGACAGCAATTAACGCTTCGTCAGAAAGCTCGTCTCCTCGTTTTGCCACCGCTTGTAAGGCATCGATAGCACACCCTTTGGGAAGGGGATCTTCCGTCTGGAGAATTTGGATGAGAGCAACTAGCGCTTCCTTAGGAAGCTCATCTCCTTGCACCGCCGCTGCTGCCAGGACATTGGCCACACTCGTTTTGGTAAGAGAATCAGCCCCTTGGAGAATTGGGATGACAGCAACTAGCACTTCTTTAGAAAACTTGCCTCGATTGTGCGCCGCTGTTCTTAGAGCATGGATAACACGCTTTTTAGCCTCGGAATCTCCCTCCTTGAGAACTTGAATGAGAGCAGCGAATGCCTCTTTAGCATCCTCGCTTTTTTGCTGTGCTGCTGTTACCAGAGCATCGGCTGCATAAAGCTTAGCATCAAAATTATTCTCCTTGAGGATTTGAATGAGAGCATCTAGAGCTTCCTTAGGAAGCTTGTATCCTTGGTGTGCTATTGCTTTGAGGGCACTGGCAACAGATATTTTGACACCAGAATCACTCTCCTGGTGTATTTGAATAAGAGCATTTAGCGCTTCACTGGGAAGTTTGCATCCTTGGCACGCCAGTGCATAGATAGCATACCTTTTGACCTCAGAATTATCATCCTTGAGGATTTTGAGGAGAACATCTAGCGCTTCCTTAGCAAAATTACCTCCTAGATTTGCCCCTATCCCTAAGGCACGGATAGCATGCCTTTTGGCCTCAGAATCGTCCTTCCTTAGGATTTGGAGGAGAATATTTAACGCTTCCTTAGCAAAATTGTCTTCTTGGCCTATCATTATTCCTAGGGCATCGGCAACGCACCTTTTGACATTAGGATCGCCCTCTTCGAAGACTTGGGCAAAAACATCCAGCATTTTCTTAGCAGAATTGCTTTCTTGACCTGTCATTATTCCTAGGGCATCGGCAACACGCCTTTTAGCATTAGAACCATCCTCTTGAAGAACTTGCGGAGTTGGCGCCTTCTTAGGAAGCTTGCCTTCGATCTGTGCCACTGCTCCTAGGGCATCGGCAATATGCATTTTGGTATGAAAATCGTTTTCCTGAAGAATTCGAATGAGGGCAACTAGCGCTTCCTTAACAAATTCCCCTCCTTGGTCTACTATTGCTATCAGGGTAGAGGCAGCAGAATCTTTCGCAAAGCCACGACTCTCGCTAAGTATTTGAATGAGAGCATCTAGAGCCTCCCTAGCAAATTCGCCTCCTTGATTTACCATCACTGTTAAGTCAAGGATAACACGACGCGTGATAAAAAAATCGCTCTTATTGATGAGAAGTTGTGTAAGAGCGGTTATAGCTTCCTTAGCAAGCCTGCCTGCTTGCTGTGCCACTTTTCCTAGAACACAGGCAGCAATATTTTTGGCAGTAGGATTACCCTTCCTAAGGGCTTGGATGAGAGCATCTACTGCTTCCTTGGCGAATTTACCTCCTTGTTGTACCACTTCTCCTAAAGCATCGGCAGCACAACTTATGGCAACTACATCGCCTTCCTTACCTCCCTTAAGAATTTGGATGAAAGCATCTATTGTTTCCTTAGGAAGCTCTTCTCCCTGCTCTACCGCTGCTTTCAAGATATATCCAGCATTAGTAGTAGAATCGTCATCAGAATTCTTAAGAAATTTAGTAATAAGCCTTACTATTTCAGGAGGTAACTTTTGCCCTGTTCGCATGATCTGTCCTAAATTGCTTAACACATTTTCTTTTGTCTGAGGGTTGGATAACAATTCTCCGATGGCGTACATTACTTTAGGATGGTTAAAAAGGTTTCTATTTCTGATTAGTCGTCCGAAGTCTAAGCCTAAAGAGGAGAGACACGTAATATAGCTCTCCATGAGCTTAATAAAACCTGTATACTGCCTCACTATAGCAGGATTTTGGCATTCTTCAAAGCACTCTGCAATCAAATTAAGTTCGCTTCTGACTGCTAAGTCATGAGGCTCAGAAAAAAGGTCATCGAAGAAGGACTGGAGGACACCCGAATTCAAATACTTCCGATCGCTTGATGTAGCGAGGGAAAGATAGCCAGCAATCATACGCAAAACTAGGCTATAGCGGGGTTCAAACTTATACTGCCACACAAAGTTTTGGCATGCTTGCCTTTCTCCTTTAAGATATTGCTTGGCAACTTTTGAAGCGGTTAGAAATTCTTGAAAAGTTAAGTGAATAAAATACCCTTTTTCTTCCGCTTCGGGGATGCGAAGAATTCCACAATCAGTAAGCTCATGGGACGAGATTTCATTCTCTTTACTAAAGCGGACGATTTCTCGTTTGTTCAAATAAAGGGTGTCTTTTTCCATGGCAAAATTGGCCATTTCTTCAAAAGCGGTGGCAATTTTGCTAACTTCTGAATTTTGGCGCAGGTTTTCTTCTGTTAAAATGTGCTCTTGAGTTGGGCTAGATGGATCCTGGCCAATTCTTCGTAACAAAAACCGCTGATACATCCAGTTAATCATCCGCTCATAAATGGCAGTCATCGTAATGGGATGGTTAGAATCAAAAAATTTTGGGTCTTCATGAAAGAGACAGCACAGTAAAATTAAGAGCATAGGAATGCGGGCAAGACTTGAAACTTGGGGAGAACTCTTTAAGAGGAGACGAAGCTTTTCTTTTTTCTCTTCGGCTTTGTCTTGTGTGAAAAATTTATCGATATAACAATCGACTCCTTTTTTATCAAAACCTAGAAGCTCCAGATCACAAGAGCGTTTAAAAAAACATCTGCCAGGCCGTGAAGTGATTAAAATATGAGGAAATAATTCTTTTAGCTCCTTAAAAGCTGTAGCAAGGCTGCTATTACCTTGGGCACCTGCTGAAAGCTCATCATAGCCGTCTAAGATAAGCAAAGTTTTTTCCCGAAAGGCGGGATCTTTTAGGCAAAAGTCGATGACTCTGCGATCAATTTTGCCTTTATATTCTCTCGCAATCAGATCTGCTGGAGTGTAATCTTTATCCTCGGGATATTTACTTAAGGTCAGATTTCTTAAGGGAATCCAAAAAAGGCAGGCAAAGATGCCTTGCCAAAGCTCTCCTTTTGCCCAACGGTAGCTAATATAGTGGCATAGGGTACTCTTACCGCTTCCAGCAGAACCTTGGAGGTAAATTTTTTTAGCATTTTCTTTTTGAAGGCTTTCGTGCTCAAAGAGCTTTTCAAGTTCAATCTCCTGCTTAGGCTCGAAGATGGTTTCATAAGTTGGAATACGCTCATCTTGAGTATAATTAGAATGCTTATCCAAAGCTTGATCGCGGGTTTTTCTTTCTTTATTTTCAATAATACCTAAACGCACATAAATTTCTTCTAACCGGACTTTAAATTCCCCCTCTTGCGGCGTTTTAATTCTAAAAATGGAAATAGTTTTTTGAGAAAGGTAATGGTTTCGAAGAAAGCTTACGAGATATTCTGGATCTAGTTCTGCCTGCGATAAGGACGGCCCTCCATTATATTGAATAATAGTTTGTACATTTAGCTTAGCTTTTTCCTCTAGGTAGAAATTTTTAGCGCTAGCTCGTGGGGTGTTAAACGCAAATTTGGTTTGTAAATCGGGCCCCAGGCTAGGTTCACAGTAATCAGGATTACCAAAAGAAGATTGTTCTGCTAGGCTAATTACTTTTTTCTTATGCTTTTTTGCTAATGCTAATTTTAGAGCTGTTTCTGCCGGATAGCCTGCAGCAACTAAGGCTCGAGAATGCTTTTTGTAAACCCCTCCCTTTGCCCTGGCTTCGCTTGTACCCAGTACTAAGCTTTCTGCATGCTCGCCTACCTCACGATCTATGTCTATAGCGATCCCTTTCCTGGTAGGTTTAGGAGGCCTAGCACTTTCAGTAGGCTTTGGAGTAGAAAGAGGAGTTGGCTGAGCAGCCACAAGCGTGGCATCTGCATAATTGGGTCTACCCTTAGTAAAATCATAGATTGCGACAAGAATGTTTCCTATCACAGGGATTAGCAGTACAATACAACGAGAAAAGCTTTTTTGCTGTAAATGCGCGTAGTAATGATTTTTTGAAACATTTACTTTTTGCTTCCGTGAAAGCACCACATATTTTTGGAATAAATCAATCAAATTAGTTAGGGTACTTATCACAGGGATATAGTCAGATACTTGATCTGCTTTTAATAAAAAGTTAACATTTTTTATCGGCATTGGAATTGTCTTATTTAATTGTTAAAAATAATCTATTTACAGGATAAGTTAATGTCAATGGCAAACGGAAACTTTAAATAGCAATAAGCGCAGGGGCATCCCAATGTTGATACAGGAGTTTTTCTGATTGTTTGTGCAAAATTGAAAATGCCAATTTATCTATGTAAATCAGCCCAGGCATTTGCTAGGCATAGTCTGTATCTATAAGCCATAAAGCATAGAAAAATGCGATGATGTAACCCCTTCCAAAATCCTCCTTCTTAATTTGATGTAATCTAACAAGTACTCAACACTTCTTTCATTTCCGGCAAATACAACTAAGGGTAAAGGTGCCTGTTTTCCACCGTTTTTAGCTTCCACAAGGATAGGATGGTATCGCAGTAAAATGTGAATAATATCGATGCGATTGTTTAGCGAGCGACAAGCGTAATTCAGAGCATTATATTGAGAGCTATCGAGTTTTTTTACATCTGCATTTTGGTTAAGCAAAAATTGCATAATAGGCATAGATCCACTCTTGTTAGCAAAATGTAAAGGCATTTCTTTAGTTGCTTTTCCTGCTAAAACGCCGCGGCGAGATTTTATATTTTGACTTCCAGCGAAGAGATACATAAGAATATTTAGATATGGCCGTGCGGCGAAATAATAGATTAAGTTTTCTCCCCTTTTCTCTAAGCTGCCTGGGTATTCATCAAGAGTTTCTCGATCAAACCTGTATTCTCGCATGTTAAAAGCAAAATATAATTCATAGGCGGTGCTTAGATAAAAAAACCCATGTAGAGAGGCTTCCTTTTTTGCCTCTCTTAAAAATTTGTATCCTTGCACAATTAAATTTTTATGCAGCTGGGGCGCTTTAGTTGCAGCCATTCTTTAGCCATTTACCCTGATAAACTAGAGGCTGTGGTCGTATGATAGTGAAAAACGGAGATAGATTGTATAGTCTGCTGAGAATATTGCCCTAACCGGATATTTTAGCACTAGCCTGGGGATTGACAAGCCCAGGCTTAGTTGGCAAATCAAAATAAAGAGCCATAGAAGGCTCTTTAAGGCTATGTTCATAGTCATAGCCAGGCTCTCTAAGAGAGCCTGGTTTGATAAACTACTTAGTTGGCTATTTTCTTTCAAATGCCATTGCTGTTATTTCTCGGAATGTTTCTCCGGAATAACCTGCGGCAATTATAGATAGAGACTCATCTTCCTGAACCGCATCGCTTGCCGATACTTCCGTTGCGCCCATCACCACGCTTTTTGCATTTTTACCTAGCCGACGGCCTATATCCTCAACTCTTCCTTCTCTACCTGTAGAAATCTCTTTCTTGGTAGGCTTAGGAGCCTTAGGAGCTTGAATGGGCTCTGAACGGGAGGTAGCAGAGGCTGAACCTTCTCCCTCTGGTTCTTTAGCTTCATTTCGCAAAGGAATCCGTGGGTTTTGTCCCCATAGATATCCCTTTTTCTCTAGTCTAGAAGCGTAAACCAAACCACTTAATTTAGCGCTAAGCGATAAATAAAGCCTTTTTTCGTTTTCAAAGTAATGCTTTTTTTCCTCTTCAGTCGAAAAAGGATACAACTTTCGAATTAACTCAAGCGTTTTTTCAGGCTTTTTGGCATCTGAAATAGAGTTGTCCGCTTTGATGCGATGGACAATTTCTGCTTGGTTATTTAAAAGGGCTAACTCTTCCTTTTTTAAGGTGGAATAAGCGTTTTGCCTTACCTGCTTAGATTTAAGATAGCTAAATTGGGGAAGATTCTTTCTTTTTTTCCCTTTTGCTAATGCTTTTATAATCTCTTGAGGGAATTCAGCTTGATGCCCACTAAAGACTAAGTTAAAAATCCGCTGACCATACTTGGCGGTATAGTAAGCCACCTCTTCAGGAGAATAATTTTTATGAGTTAGTTCTTTAGTATGCAAAAGCTTAAAGCCTACTTGCTGCAAGGCCGAGCCCAACAGGGTTTGTTGGGTGATGGCAAGGTCTTTAACACCACTTTGCCCATTTACCACATGGTAAACCGCTGAACGACACACATAGGCCTCGTTGGCAAATGTGCTGGCTAAGATTTGGTGAAGATGGTAGTCTGTTTGCAACTGAGCGATCTTTTTAATGTTTTCACGCAGAGAATTTTGCAAATCCTTGCATTTTTTTTCTAATAAAGCGCATTTCTTTTTCTTTTTTTCGATCAGTTCTTGGGTATCTTCATCATCAATACTATGATCGTATTTATTCAAGACAGCTAATTCCTTATCTAATGCTTGCCTTGTTGCCCTTAATTCCTTTATTAGAGGTTCTTTATCTCTCTTTAAAGCTAGGATATTTCCACGGCAGGTCGTAGATTTCTCTAAATACTCCCCATATAGCCTGTTAAGAGCCGCGACTGTCATATCTTGTTTGCGTACTGGTAAAGAGTCTAATTGCCTTAACTCCTGAATTTTAGAATTAAGTTCGGTTGTATGGTGGAGATGTAAATTCTCTACCCCTTGAAAAATGGTCTCATAGTCCTTCTGGCAAAGTGAAATATGGGTTTTTAAGCCATCCTCATGCAATTCTGCAGAAAGTATTTTGTTGAGTTTTTTCTGAGCCAGCTCTTTAAATGCTTGCCACTCCTCTTCTTCCAAACTAAACCGGAGAGAAAATAAACTCGCAGTTATTTCTTGCACGTGTTTTTTATATTTATATTCTTTAAATATTTGAGTAAATTCTTCTTCCGAAAAAAGCCGCTTCCCTTGAATTAAGGGATTATTTTCTTCATCGTGCAGAAATTTCGGATAGTTTTCTTGATCGTTTGCTAACGTATCGGTATAGGCATTTGAATCTCTTTGAGAAGACGAAGTCATCTTAAATAGTTCTTCGGCAATTTCATAGAAGCCCTCAATCACAGCGTTCGTGATGCGACCTTCAAAATCGGGACCTCCATTTTTGACTCTTACGGCTGCATGCTCGAAGAAAGAATCTTCTCCTTTAAATGCACTAAGAATAGAAGTGTCAATATCGGAAGTTAATTTGCGGCTTCCTGGAGCTTTAATCGCAATTTTGCACTCTTGCGTCTTTTCTAAGCCTGCAGGCAGCCGAGCTGTTTTCTGCGTGACTACAAAATGATACCATGTGGCCGTGAAGTTATACCCGCCGGTCGACGTTTTTGCTATGTTACCTGCTATTTCGGCAGCTAAATTGAAATAAGCCGAGGGAAATATTCTTAAAATCGCCTCTCGGTAGCTGGCATAGTCGACTATATCGCGGTCCTCTATATGTTCTTGCATCTGCTGTGCAGCTTGCCCTTGAGAGCCATCTGACCGTATAGTCAAGACGTACTTTCTCTTAAGGGTTTCCCAATCAGTGTCTCCTAATTTTTCAAACCTTTGGATCGCCGGAAAATCTTGTGAAATAAACATAATTCAATCTTTGGTTAATGTAATTCTGCTTTATGGAGAAAAATGAATACTAAAACCTGAAATAATTACCTAGTTTATTTCAATTTTAAATTCATTTACGAAACAATTTTAAATAAATTTATACTTTCATGCAACTATTTTATTACAATTGATTTTTTTACTAAAAACATTATTAAACTAAGTAAATCTATACTTGTTATTTTGATAGATAAAAAAATTGGCAAATTAAATAGCTTGCTATCTGGATCTTCAGCCATAAATCCGATTTTCTGTTAGGTTATGCTTAAGCCGGATGCTCGATGTTTTTTGTTTACTTAGCCTTGGATACGCTCGTCGCCTTCTTCCCTATTTTTATCTTGGAAAACTGTTTGCTCCCAATTTAAGCTAGGGATAAAAGAGTGATCTCTTCCTAAAACCAGCGAGCATGCTAGAAAAAACCGCATATCCTACTAGAAAGAGTAGCAAAGAAGCTAATGTCGTCATTATTGATAGCCAAATTGCCAAGGCTACCGAAAAGATCTCTGGGGATACGGATGCAGGCAAGAAGGTAGCAAAAAAAGGCTCACAAGCCTTTTTCAGAAGAAAAAATCTTAAAGTTAAGAAGAAATTGGGCAGATGCAGGCTATCAAGGAAGTAAACTCAAAGTTATGCAGGCAAGCATGACAGAAATCCACAAGCTATCAAAAGCCTCTCTTCTCCAAGAGTGGAAATATAGCATTGTGATTAAAAGCTATATGGATACCCACTAGAAGCCGCTAAAAGCACCGTCTAGAAAATGAATAGTAGAAAGAGCATTTCCCCAAATAAACGATACCTAGAATGAATAAAAATTATAAATGCTTTCTAGAAACAGCTCGTAGATGCAAAGGCTGGGATCATTAGAAATTTATCAATTAGTTAAACCTTAGGTATCTTCTTAAGAAATTAAAAGTCTCGATTTTCATAATTTTTTAAGCATACATGAGGAATTCCATTTTTTTGAGGCGTTCTTCTGCTTCTAACCAGGGAAGACGGCTCCCATTCTCAAACATATTGCGATAAGCCAACCTAGCAATCTCTGTGGTAATAATTTCACCTTTTACCAATTGTTCTACAAGCCAAACGGTCCCATGGCATTCTACTCCATATGTCTCAGCTACTTTGCGAAGATACTGATCGCCCGTTAACAACATCGCCTGTTTTTCTTGCGCAAGAACTAGGGCAAATAAATCCATTTTGCTAGGTTTAGGATGGAGTTGCGACAGGCGGAAAACCTCTGCCACAGCTTTAGACGGTAAGCTGCACAGTTTTAAACCCTTACTCATAAAGTGGGAATGATGTTGTCGAAGTTCCTTTTCGAAAAGAACATCTGGTATGCAATATTCAACCTCTGGCAAACAAAACATGGCTGATTCTAGGCCGCCCAGTTCCATATCGATGATGACATTGGCATCGCTAATTGCTATAGCTCGATGTATGTTTTCACCATTGCTATTGACGCTGTTTGTATTCATCGATCATCCTGAAAACCCTGAGCTGATCAAGGGAGATATTGAGTAATTCGGCCGCTTTCGACTCACTGATATAAGATTCCCCTAATGCGTGGAATAGCATTTGCTCAAATATATGCGCTTCATCGGGGGGCAATTGCGGATCAGGCTCTTTCTTACGCCATCCCCTATGAATGAGGTCTCTCCTAAGAAATTGAAAATAGCTTTCGCTGATAACCTGCGCCTCTTTTAGCCGATAAGAAATTGCCGCCATACTAAGTCCATATTTATACTTAGCTAAGGACAATTCTTTCCACTCGACTGCACCGCGCTTTTCTCCAAATTCTTGAATTACCGAGGGTTTAGGAAACAAAAATGCTCCTGCAAAACGATGACAGGCTTTTTCTTCATCCATGTCAGCTGGAATCTTATCGTGCAGAAAAAAATGTCCTAATTCATGGGCTAGGTTAAATCGTTGTCTATCCCCTGGCCAATATTTGCTAATCACAATAAGGGGCTCTTCGTGGACAAAAGCAAATAAACCATCAAAGTTTTTTTCCTCAATCTCTAACCGTATGACCCGAATTCCTTGATTTTCCATCACGTCGATTAAATCGTGAATGGGGGAAAAACCAAGCTTCCAATCCTCTCTTATTTGAAGGGCAACTTTCTCTATATCTTCTAAAGAGTTAATTTTTATTAAGGGAACTTCATTTGGGTTTAAAGGACTTATAGGAGGGATAGGATAACAATGTTCTAATTCTAAGCGACGCTCGAGCTGATCGCGAATATTAAACTCAATTGCTTTAAAAGCCTTAACTCCTAACGCAGCTTTCTTTCTAAATTTAATTTCTCCTAAAGAAACATTTTGCGAGCGAAAGAGATGCTCTAGTGAAATCTGAAGGGAATTTGCGATTTCCATCAACACATCTGAAGAGGGAAAAATTCTTCCAGTCTCATATTTTTGAATTGCAGTTGCGCTCACTCCCACTTTTTGGGCTAAAGTCCTAAAGCTAAAGCCTGCAGCTAAACGAGCCTGGTTTAAACGTATGCCAAATAGATTATCCATTATTAATATTTCTCCTTGGTTTACATTTTCTCATAATTTTAATTAATTTGTAAACCAAAAAAGCTCCACTTATTTAGCTTTTGGATTGCCTCCCTTTCATTCTTGTTAAAATGGTAAAAGACGATCCGATTTTGTGGCCATTTTCCTGCCTTCTTTTTGCACGATTTTGACGGAGAAGCTTTCTAGGAGCCTTGAGATTTTTAGTTCATACAGCCAAGAGTAAGCAAAAGAGGCGGGTATTTTTTTTGAAAGGCGAAATAGACAAGGCTGTTTTACGTTTAACAAGCCGTTGCCTATTTTGCCACTATGCTAAGAAACAAGCCTAAACTTGAAAACCCAGAACTCGCTACTTCATAAGGAGCAGACGATTTCGTCTAAAGGACTGGCATCCTCTCAATTAAATTCTTTCAATGGTAAAAGATGGGCGATGAGAGGAATCCCCCATTTCCCATAGGTCATCTGCCTATTAGGCTGTACTTGAACTAGCCCTAATAAATCCTAAAGATAATGGGAAGGGACTCATTTTCTCCTCTTCATTTAAGAAGATTTTTTAGGAACTTTTGCCCCTTTTTTTCTTGCTTCAGAAAGACCAATGGCGATTGCTTGCTTTGGATTGGTCACTTTTTTGTGACTTTTTCCCGATTCAAGCTTTCCTTCTTTCATTTTATGCATAGCTCTTTCTACCGATTTTTGTGCTTTTGGACTATATTTAGTCATAAAAACCTCCACATTTAAAAGAGTTATTGCTTAACTTTTAAATTAAAGCCCTTGAGCTAAATGCAGGTGATGAGGCCCTGCTCAGGCAAGCTCAAGAAGCCTTCTTTTTCTATCCAGTTTAAGTGTTTATAATTTCCCCTCCGTTCGGATGCAAAAATTGTCCTGTTATAAATGAGGCATCGTTTGAAGCAAGGAAAACATAACAAGAGGAGACTTCATTTGGCTCTCCTGCTCTTCTCAAAGGCACATCCGAACCAAATGTTTCTACTTTTTCAGGGGAAAAGGTAGAGGGGATTAAAGGTGTCCAAATAGGCCCTGGAGCCACCCCATTAACGCGAACTCCCTTTTCTGCTAAATTTAGAGCTAAAGACCGCGTGAAAGCGACAATTGCTCCTTTGGTAGAAGAATAGTCAATTAAATGCTTACTACCCCGATACGCTGTGACAGAAGCTGTATTGATAACTGTCCCTTTAGTTTGAATGAGATGCTTCACCGCTGCTTTTGTCATAAAAAAATAGGCAAAAATATTGGTGCGAAAGGTTCTCTCTAATTGCTCTTTTGTAATCTGTTCGATCGATGGCTGAGGGTGTTGCTCACCTGCATTGTTGACTAAAATATCCAACTTACCAAATTGAGAGATTGCTTTTTGAACTACAGACTCGCAAAATTTTTCATCCCCCACATCCCCTGCTAGTAAGACACACCGCTTTCCCTTTTCCTGCACTAATCTTTCTGTTTCTTTGGCGTCATCATGTTCATTTAGATAAACGATCACCACATCTGCTCCTTCCTTAGCAAAATCAATCGCCACTGAACGGCCAATCCCACTATCCCCACCCGTGATAATAGCGACTTTATTTTCTAGGCGATGAGCACTTGCCGATAATGGTTGCTCTTTTGGCAAGGGCTGCATTTCGCGCTGCTTCCCAGGGGGAGATTGCTGTTGTGAGGGTCTCAACCTTTTGGGTTCTTCCTTTTTCATAACGCTCTCCTCTCGAAAAACATCCCTAAAAGGAATAAGGCTTTATACGCCTTATTCCTATAGGCTTTAGAAATTAGTATTTGCTTCCAATCCTTACATTGCTTTTAACTGATTTGACTCCTTCGATTTTTAATATTTCATCAATCAGATCTTGCAGTTCTTTTTCGCTACCTATAGAACCTGTAATGGTGACAACACCGTTGGAAGTATTTAAGGAAATTTCTTTGTAGCTATCCCAAAGCCATCCTCTACTGATATGGTCACGGATTTTTTTGTTGAGTTGTTGATCGGCTAATGTAGCCCCTCTATCTTGAGGGAATTGCTTTTCTTCACTCCCTCTTGCTGGTGCTTCTTGCACAGAAATATAGCTGGTCAAACTTTTCACACCATCCATATTACGAACTTCTTTTTCAATTTTCTCTTTATCGGCTTGGGTTCTCACCGTTCCTTGTAAAGTCACTGCCCCCTTATAAACTTGTATATTTATCTGATCATAGCCTCTTGAAAACCATCCTGAACTTAATTTTTCACGAATTTTCCTAGCTAGCTCTTGATCGCTACTTTTTTCTGCATAAGTAACGGTAGAAGAGCTAGAGTAAGAAGGGTTTCGCTGGCTAGAATAAGGGGCATTACTTTCAGAAGTATAAGCACTCAGTGAAGAGGCTATACTCAATCCGAGAGCTAGAGTAAGGTAGCTTAGATATTTTTTTTTGTTCAAAAATAATCGGTTAAACATACTGTCCTCCTTTAGATAATTGAGCTAGAAAAGTTCTAGCAATTGTAATAGCAATAACATGCAATACAATGAGAAGAGTGATTGAATAGCTTAATTTTTACTATACTGTAAGCTTATTTCTATCATTCAACCACTAAACCCATAAAATTTAATTTTCGTATAGCAAACATCTCCTAAAAAACTTTCAAAAAATTATTTCCTATTAATTTAAGGCTTTTTTCCGATCAGCTAATAAAATTAGCTAAGCTGCCTTTCAAGCTGAAATCTTTTCTAATACATAACATCATCTTTTATTCATTGCAACCCATGTCGTTTTTTTTCTTGAGGCACATAGTAGAAAAAAGCAAAACGGATTTGTTTATTTGTAAATTCATAGAAAACAAAAAAAGCTATTACAGCTGCTTATGAAGCTAAATAAGAGGATCCCCTCTTTAGAACTTACCGATCATAAAAATTAAGATTAAGATTGCACTCATCACATTCAAAAGCTTTAATAAAACCTTTTAGATCCTTCATTTAAGCGGGTAAATGCAAAAAAATTATCTAGCCTATTTAGAGGCTAAACTTTCGCACTTAAAAACTAAAGGGCTTTATAAAGAAAAAAGGGAAATGACTTCCCCACAGCAGACTCATACTGGCAGCTCAACAAAGTTTCACTTATTCTGTTTTTGAGCTTCCCGCTGTGGGCGTTATTTATGGAACGCAAACCATTCATACACAACTTGAGGAACGGATATCTCACTTTCTTGGAATGGAAGAGATTCTCTTATACTCCGCTTGTTTTAATGCCAATGAGGGCCTTTTTGAAACTCTTTTAGGCCGTAAAGAGGCTATCCTAAGGGATGCTTAAAGCGCGCCAGTATCATCGGGGGAATTCGCCTTTGTAAAGCTCAAAGGATACTTTGCTGAATATGTCAAAACCCTGCCGAAAATATCTTTAGGAGGCCGCCTTCTATTTTCGAGCGGTATTTCAGCGATATTTGGTCCTTATGGCAATGGAGTCCACACGGCCTTACCTTTTAACTTAGTGGGGAAAGATGGGCTTATCACTAGGGCGGTTGGTTAAATAGGCCCTATCGCCCCTCTCCCCTCCTCTTTTTCAATGCGGCAATCCCGTTAGGCGCGCTGCTAGGTTGCCATTAGCATTAAGCAAGGGTATTTCAGAGTAGCAAGGGCTCCCTTTCTATCGTTTGCTAGTTCAATTGAATGAAACCGACAATCTCCCCCTTTTGAAACTCAGGCTTTAAATGGTATTTATCGACAAGTATTTTTAAGGCATGTCTCAGAGCCTTTTTATCCATAAAAATTTTTGTCCACTTCATGAATAAGCTTTCTAACAATGCCCTATTTTTCTCTCTCTTAGTAGGGACTTTCATCACCCAGCAGATATAATCACTTATAAGTGTCATCTTTTTTAAAAAAGTTTCCTCTAAGATAGGAAAATCCATTTTTTTAATAATGTCCAAAAGTTGATCAAACAGATAGCACCCCTCCTCAACCCGTTCTAAAAAAGCCCCTGACTGCAGAGCGTGATATAAAAATACGAAAGCCTCCTCAAAGTAAGGCAAAAACTCGTCTGAACTCCACTCTCCTCTCTTTTGAAATAAATAGATCCAGAGATTAAATGTTTCCATAAACAATCTATGAACGGTCTCTTTGCCTTTTTCAGTTTTCTCAAACATTTTAACTGAAAAGTCAGGATTGCCCGTTAAAACTTGCGTAAAATAAAAAATCTCCGTTTTGTCGTCTATCATGTTTAGCCCTTCATTTTCTAGGAAATCCCCAAAAAGGCGATAGCACCTTAAAATTAAATCATACCCCTTTTCCCCCCTTTTGAGGAGGATATCCTGAAAGTATCTCAGTAATTCAAATCTTTGAAAGCAAGGAAAGGATTTTTTGCTTAAGGTTAGTTTAATAAAAGCTTCGATTAAAATATTTTCAGCGCGGCACAGCTCCTGCTCGCTAATTTTGCCCTTTTTTTCGGTTTGCAGCCTATGCAAGATTTTATTCTGCTTTTTATTTCTTAACGGCTCTCCCTCCCAAAATATTTTTTCAAATGTTTTTAACCACTCCTTTATTTTGCCTAATTTTAAAATTTTTTCCCGCTGGGAAAGTTTTAGGGGGGGAGAATCGTAGAAATCTAGAAAAAGTAGAGAAATAAACTCATTAAACAGCTCGAAATCTCCCCTGAGGCACATTTTAAGGGTTTCTTCTCCAAGGCTATCTAAATAAGGAGAGAATTTCTCGTACTGTTCGGCAAAAATCCCCTTCATAATGGCTTTAGAAAGCAGAAAAGCCTTTATATCCCATAATTCATTTGAACAGTTTCTAGAGGACAAAACATTAAAAAACCTGTCTAAAACTTTTAAACATAGCTCTTGTCCATCTTTGGTTCCGTCAGCAAACACAAAAAAGCTTTGGGAGGCATCAATGACAATCTCTCCATTGGGCCGAAGAAGGACGCTGGGCGTAAATACCACCTCAGTAACTTCATCAAATAATTCATGCCGGTTTGCACTCTCTAATACCCAATCAAGGCATTCAAAATAATTCTCCATGCTCTCTTTTACTAAAGTTCGGCTGTAATTTTTAAAAGCTAGAATGCTTTTTAAGCTGCTTTCTTCATCTGGCTTATTCCTCAGCATCTTAATTGCCTCTCTCACTATGCCAGCCACTTGTGCTTGGGATAAGGAAAGTTTTTCAGGAAAAGCACCCTGCGCGTAAAAATATATTTTACAGAATCTCTCAACGTCTGCTTGAAAATAATGGTTTTCTTCAATAACCCCTATCACCTTCTCTAGAGAATGAGGAAAACGGCTATGGTTAAAACAGATAAGCTTTTCCATTAAATGGAAAAGGACCTTTTGGAGATAAGTCTCAATATGGGGGTCATGAGGATAAGGATTCTGCGGATAAAGATCCCAAAGAAGGCTCGTAAACCGAGTCAAATAATAAGAAAATGTTTCATAATAGAGGGAGGGAAAATCTCCTGCCGAAAAACAGCTGAAAAAAATATCGGTAAATTCAAATAGGCGTAAAAACACCGGCGGATCTAAAAAATAGGGAATCGGTTTGGGAATAACCTTTTCAACCTTTATTAACTGTTCAGAGTTTCTGTTAGCTAACGATGAGTGGTAATCAAACAATACGTCTAAAAGAAAATAAGCCCGTTCTTTTTTCTTTAATTTTTTTCTATATTCTAAATAACCATCGTAAGGAGTTTGTTTAAGCCATAGGTATAACATTAGGTTAAAACATTTTATAAAAGTGCTTTCTTTAATCGGGTTTTCTCTATTATTTTGAAAAATATTTTTAGCAGCATTTGCTAAACAAGTCCTTCTCTCGTTTGGAAAATTCTCAAATTTCAAAAAATGTTGATAAAAAAGCTCAATGGCATACACATGTTTTTTTTGAAGCAATCGGGTAATCCATTCGATAATGATCTGATCGGCCTGCTCTTGGGTAATCACACGAAGGACTAAAGGACTTTCTAATAAGTTAAAGAGAGGCTTTGTGAAGGATTCATCCCACGAAGTAATTTTTTTGCTCCATCGCTGGAAAATGGAGTAACATTCCGCTCCTTTAGCACAAAAAAGAACATCCTGTAATGCAGAAAATTGCCTTCTAATTGCCATATTAGGATGGGTCAAACATGCCTCCGCGATTGGCTCAACGAATTGAAGCTCTCTTTTTGAAGAGTAGAGGTGTAAAATTTTTAAAATTTCCTTAATCAACGCCCGGTGATTCACATGCTGAGCTTCATGCGAGCGCTCTAGCAAAATAAGAAGGCATTCTTCCTCTTGCAAACAAATCTTCTCTTTTTCAAACCGTTTTAACAGCGCTTGAGCTCCCTTATAAACTTTTCCAATTTTTGGATGCTTAATCCGCTTTCTTATGGGAGAGAGAAAACTTTTATGCTGGTAGAGGTATAAATAAAAATCCTCTTTTTGCCTGCTCAAACTTTTATCTGAGAAAAACCGAGCAAGAAAAGGATCTTGTTCCCATTGATACGCATCAAAAGTTTTATCCTTTTCAAATAAGGGCAGGCAATTTGATAAACAAGCTGCCTTTTCATGAGGGTATTGTAAAAGAACATCCTCTTCTATCACTCTTTGGCGAAAAATTTTAAGAAAATTTTCCTGTATAGCTGTAGATTGATTTCGATTTATTTTTTCGATCAAATCTAACCAGTAAAGCGGTTCATTTAACTCGCCTATTGCCAAAATTTGGAGATAGAAGTTTAGATCGTTCGCGTCTTCACAAGCAGAAAGTAAAAACGGGCGTACAAGCTCAGAAGCGTGTAGCATCAAATCTGTGATCACTTGATGGCCACATTGTTCAATTAAAAGGTAAAGAGGGGCGAGTTTTTTTTGCCTTAAACAGTGTTCTGCCAAAATTTTCCAGGCAAGATCGCGGCTTTCTTGCTCTTTCCATTTTTTTTCGTAAAAAAATTTTAACAGAAAATAAAACTCCGTTTCAGAGGACAAGTCTAAACAACAAGCCAACTGAATGCATATCTGGATAACGGCTGGCGATGGCTCCGAAAAATGCCCTAAAAAGTGCTTGATCCAGAAAAGGGCAAAAGGGATTTGAGACACCTCTAACAAACGTGAGATCAACATCTCATAAATTGCCGGATTAAAGAGGGTGGGACCTTTTTTCTCGGTATACTCTTTCCACAAAGAATGGAAAGCTAAAATTTCTTCCGGATCGCAGGACACCTTTAAAAATTTTAGGGACCAGCGATTCATTTTTTTTAAAAAAATATCTGACTGAGGCTGCAAATACTGATGGGCAATCATTAATTGAACGATCTTGGCGAATATCGTTTTAGCAGGTAATTGGAGGCAAAACTCTAAGATATTTAAATTTAAAGTTTTCAAACATTTCTCCAACTCAGCGGGAATACTCTTAAAAGACAGCACAGTTTCTATACAAAATAGCGCCTGTTCAAAGCTTTTTTCCGTATAACTTTTAACAAAAACTTCACGGACCAAAAGTCCTAATAATTTCAAGTGCGGCCTTGTAAGCTGATCTATAAGGGTTTCCCCTGCTAAAATTTGAAAAATTTGAAAAATCCACCCCACTTTTTCCTGTTTATCTTCTTCAAAAAGCTCCGCAAATGCCCTAAGGGAAAGAAGCTTAATCAGAGAATCGGCTAATTTTTTATTTTTTAAGCTCTCCGGGCTTCCCAGAACTCTTGAGAAAAATAGCCTAAAAAATTTTTGCCGAATGGAACGGTTAAATTTAAAAATTTTTACCAAGCTATCGGCTGCTTGGGCGTAATGCCCCCTATCAATTTCGAATTGCAAGGCATTGAGAAAGATTTCTTCCTGATCTTTCTCTGAAAGATAAGGGTAATAGGATGGGAAAGGAACGCTCATGGCAGTCACACGCTTCCCTCCTCCCCTGATAGCCTCGGCCACCAGAGCGGTAATCCGAGAATCTTTTTGAGAATGAGAACAAATAAAATTCAAAATCTCATTTTTTTCCACATTCCACGTTGAGCCCTTATCTTTAAATAAATTTTCCGCCAAGGAGAGGATTAAAGGTAAATTTTGTTGATTCCACACCCCCCATTTTTTCCCTTTTTCCCAAAAAGAGATAGCTCTAGGTAGGTCTTTTATTTGAACCAGTCTGCTGAAAAAATTATTCCAAATGAAATGATCGGAAGGCCCCCAAATTTTTTGCTCCATTAAAAAAAACAAAAAACTACACCCAAATGAATAAGATTGTTTTGCTAGAAGATGTTCAAAAATCTTTGAAAAAATTCGATTATTTTGCGCTCGAAACCTTGCCCGATGTAAAATCAAATCTCTTTCTTTGAAGAGAGAAAAAGAGATTTTCAAATGCTCGACCAGAAAGGGAAACCTCCCTTCTAACAAGGCTTCTGTTAAATCCAAAAATAACTGATAGCGGGATTCTAACTGTTCAACAGGCAAAGAACAAAGCGATCTATACAAATCAAAAGCACATTTTACATCTAGCTGGATCAGTTTATAGATCATCGGAATATAATCACTTTCTTTTTGCTTTAAAACCGTGCGATCTTTTTTCCAGATTTCCGTTACCAATTGATAAGCTCTGGGGCTTTGAATGCCAATAAGAGCCCATACCCAAGCCACTAGGGGAGAAGCACTGTGACAATAACTTTGAAAATGATCATACATGACTCTGGCAGTACTGGCCCAAGGCTCACATCGGGAGTAAATCAACAAGTTTACTAATTGCGTTCCCATTAATTTTTTTCTTAAAAAATCTTTCTCCGCTTCAAATGCATAGGCATACTTCTTTAGAAGAAGCTCTAAACCGCAAGTTAAGGGATTAGAGGTCTGACAGGCTGCTAAAAGGTGATAACTTAAAAGAAAGCTAAACGAGTGTTTTTCAAATCCCTTAAATTGGATAGCCTCCGCTAAGGGGGTCAACAAAAAGGATAAATAATGAGCATAATCAGAAAGTTGAGAGCGTTCATTCCAATTAAAAGCATTTAAAGGAAAATAGGCGTTAAACACTTTTTCAAGATAGGTAACACTCGAAGACCCTCTTGCAATAAGCTCTAAACACAAATGATAGCCTGCGCAAGGTTCTAATGAAAGGAAAATAGTTTTTCCATCTTCTTCAATTTTAATGGCGGGAGCGCCTTCATGCTTAGTTAAAACAATGCTCAATTTCTCATATTTAAAAATTGGCCGCTTTACGCCAAGAGCTAGGATGGCAAAACATTGCTGAACTTGCATCACTTCTTGAAACGATAACCCCCATACCAAGATCCCTTCTTGAATTAAAGAGAAAATCGAGAGGGAGTTTTGATAGCTTGCGTTAGCAAGAAGCGTGAGGCAAATTTGGTCTAATTCCTCAGACCTTACATGATGCCTAATGCTCCAGCAAACATTATAAGCCATTGCCAGGCGCATTTTTATCTCATGTTCTTCATATTTATTCTGGTATTCTAAGATGGCAGAGGTGACCCTTTCTACCGCATTTCTCCCTTTTTCACTCAAATAATGGTTGCAAAATTGCCAAATCAAACTTTTTTGCATGCATACGTCGGAAGCCATCCTGAATCCCCCTCCATAATCTCGCCGTCCTTCAGAAATAAGGGCAATAAGATTGGCAAAAGATTCGTCAGTTATATTGTCAAAATGATTCACATGCAAAATTTTCGTTAAAAAATCGGTTAAACCTTGTAAGGCATCGTTTTGAGCTTCTATTTCAAGCTCTTCGGTTGCCTCTCCAATAGGGGTAACTGGCCAATAGATATTCGGCATAACGGGCAAATTTATTTGACATGCAGAAAAACTTTCTAGGGGGATACCCACTTGCGATTCTAAGAGGTGCAGGGCTTCCCTGCTTTTAAAAAAGAGCAAACATCTTATCTCACCCTGCGCGCTCCTCAATGCAATTTGACGTTTTTGATAACTTTCCACAAACATCTTACCTGGATAGCTTGCTAAACGCACAGCGATAGAGCGATAGGTTCTTTCTAAAAGCTCTTCCGACTGAAAATAAAGCTCTATTATTTCTCTTTGAGCAGCATGGTCCCCTAATTCAGTTTGGCTTTCTTGCTCCCAAGTTTTTTTTTGCCCCTTGGTTAACACATTTAAAAGACGGCAAAAATAACTTTTTCCTAAAAAATGGCATCTTACATCTTTTCCTGCATATTTAACTCTGATCTCCGGATTATCGAAACATTCATTTAAAAGATGTTGGATCGTGTAACCCGCTGCTTTGCCAGAACCTTGAGCAATGATTTTGTATAAAGCTAAGCATACCTTGTCAAATTCAGGTTTATCCAGAGCAAAAAATCCCCTTTCCAAACCTGCTTTAAACTGTTCTGTTAGCCTCCCATATTGATCCGTATTTCCTGCTAGCATCATCTCCCCTAAAATTTGATCGGCTTCATCTAAGACGGGAAAAAACTCGTGGGTTTTTAACTGAGAGAGAGCAGGGTCAGGAGGAAAGGAGGGAGAAGGATGGTCGGGGATGGGACTAATTAAGAAATAGGGATTTAATTGTGTTTGAAAGCTTAAGTTTAAGAAAGGGACGTTCATATTTCTTTTTCCTGAGTCGTATGAGTGATTGATCGGTCCGTGTTGCTCGATTTGCGTTAGAAGAATTTTCAGTTTGAATAAACTAGCAGAGTAGAAATTTAAAATATTTTGCTAAAATGGTTGATCATGATATTTATTTAAATAACGCCTTCCTACTTGGATTTTATTGCTCTTTTCATAAATACGCAGCCATTTCTTGCACAGCTCGCGAACTTTTTGCTTACAATGTTCGGTTATTTCATTTTTTTTCTTTTGATGAATAAAAATTTTAGTGAGTAAAAGTTCCATTAATTCATTGTCTTTTTTATCCTTAAATTTTATGAATTTAGCATTTTCTAGCAAACTAATTAATATCTGATCTAAAATCTCGTAATAGGGATCGAATAAATCGGGCATACCTAGCTCACAAAACATATCGAGAAAAGTGATCATGCTAAAATAAAAATTCACCCAGGTAGAATGATCATGTAATTGATAGCGGGCTCCTTTAAACAAATTTTTAACAATTTCTAGATACAAAATAAATCCCTCTTCTTTTTCAGTTGGAGCCGACCTCTTTTGCAATTCAAGAAGGTTAGTTAAAAAATATACATAGATTTTACTTTCTTCATAGGTTTCAAAGGGGATTTTTTCTAACAAACTTGCTAAATTTTTATAGGAAGATAAAATGAATTTTTTCCCAATTTTTCTTATATTTAAATGGGGATGCTTAAAAAAATACCTTTGGATAACTTTTAAAATGTATAAACCTCTTTTTCTTATTTTTTCGGGGCAGGAAACAAATAATCCTATATAATCGTTCAATAGGGAGGCTTCGAGTAAAAACTGATCTTCAATTTTTTCAGAAATTAGAGACTCTATTTCTCGGCTTAAGATTTTTTGCTTAAGTTCTTTGTGGGAGGAGGGCAATATCTCTGCAAATTTTTTTAAATAAAAATCGCACTCTATTATTTTAATCCTGAGAGGATTAGAAAAAAGCTGATTGGTAAAATAATAGTTTTGAAATAAACACTCCAAAAACTTATCTACATAGTGCTCGGGGGCCTCCCGCATCCGTTCAAGCATGACCGTGCCAATTTTTTTTAAATAAAAGTAAAATAAGTGCATACAGTCATCGAAATAATTTCTCATCGAAAGTTCGCTCAAATAAAACAACCCTATTTGAATAAAACTCTTACAACTTAATCTTTTTTCCATGTAGAAAAATATTTCTTGGGTAATGCTCAGTAAAAATGGCTGTATTTCTGCTTGATCTATTACCGTGCACTTTATTAAATCCAATTTTACGCTATAAAAGTTAATAACTTTCATAAACGAATTTTCATTGGCTAAATTTAAAAGGCATTTTAAAGAATCGAGATAGATGTCTTGCGATTTGACAAATGTTTGAGCATGCTTAACAAAAAATGCAAATCCATCATGAAAACTTGAAAGCCCGGTGTTCCCAATTATGCGTTTTAAAATGCGACTAAGAATTTCTGATTGCTGGAAAGGTAAAATTTCTAAAGCCTTCGGCCATTTTTCAAAAGCACAAAAAAATAATTCGCCGTACAGATCTGCCCTATTTTCATATAGCCTGGTCCTTGCGGCGTCTCCTAAAATTTCATCCAAACCTTCAAAATATTTCTTCTTGTTTTGTTTGAATTGAGCAAGGTAAACAAATTCTTGAATGGTATTGATAAAGAAATTTTTAAGTTCTTCTCTTTTTTCAGGAGTTAAAAAAGAGAGCAATTTAATTAATTCTTTCAAGCTAGCCTTTACAATACTCGCAAACTCCGGATGGCTCGATTTAACGCTAAAATTATACCCCAACATGATTTGCAGGTAATTAAAACAACGCTCAATAACAAGAGGTTCCTGTAAGGAGGGAGCGCCTTCACCAAGTATAGTGTCCAACTTATTTTCCATTAAAAGAGCTAGCACAGGATGAGCATGCGCGAAAACTTTTCTCCGGGCCTCCCCCGACATTGTTTTTCCAGTTAAATAAAGAATAAAAAAAGCCTGGAATAAAATTGGGGTTTGTTGGCTGATATCTTTGCTAAAAATTATTTGTGAAATATTCTGCAAGCCATTTAATCGTTCTGTAGGTAACTCACTGAATCGCTCAAAATTGTCGAAGAAAAGGTGAATCGCCTTTATTTTTTCATAGGGGGTGTCTCCTTTTAGTAGCTTCGTTTCTAACCATTTGGCGTAAAGTAAATCTATTTCACCTTTAGTTAAAAAGCGCTCTAATTTCTTTTCTGCTAGAATCTCAAAATTGGTTTTTGCAAGTGTATAAAATGTCATCTGATGGGTCAGAAGTTGGAAAAAACCTGGCGGAATTTCCCGAGGCTGCTCATGGGTAATAAACTTTAAGATTAAATGGCTTAACACCTCTCTCATTTGGGGATGTTGCAAGGAAGCCATTGATTCCATCATTTTATTTAGCAATTGGGGCTTTAAAATTTTTAAGTAATCGGATAACAATTCGACAATAAGAGGGGCTAGATCTTCTTCAGAAAAATGAACGCGTTTAACTAAAACGAGTAAAAATTTCTCAGCGGTTTGTTCTTCTCCTTCAATAAAACGGCTCTTAAGCACTCTACAGCCTAAAGATACTAAGTTCAAATTTTCATGATTCAACAAAAATGCAATCACGCCGTTATCTGCTTCCCTAAAGGCTTCCCGTTCCTCTTTTTTTAATTTTTTATAAAACTTTTGCCATGTTTGAATATGTTGAGAGGCCTCCTCTATTTCAGATTTAACTAATAAGCCTAGGACGTTTTTAGATATTTGAGTGTAAAAGTAGATTTTTTCATCTCTCACAAGGGGGCTCTCAAAAAAAATAAAGACCGCTTGATTGGCTATCCAGTATTCCACAGAAAAAAGAGGAATGAGGGCAATCAGGCATTCTGATTTCTGTGAAGAAGAGGCAGGAAATTGCGTGTTATGTAGAACTTTTTTAACAAATAAATTATAAAAATATTCATGGGCCTGTTTTGAATTAAACTGCTGAATCTTTTCGATTAAAAAATGCCAATCCTGGAGGGTTTCTATTTTTCCATGCTCAATTAAGCTTAAGAATGGAGGAAAACCAAGCTGTGCGGGAAAATGGTTTAATAGGTCGCGGGTTTGATCTTTAAGTTTTAAAATAACATTTTTTCCATGCTTGAGAATGAGAGGGTATAAAGGTGCATAACGATTCCTGGCGATTAATTTTTTTGCAAAAGAAACCCACTCAGGTTGATAGTCGTATAATTTTTCTAACAATTCATTCTCTTGAAAAGGCTCTAAAGTGCCACTCACTTGTAAACATAATTCAAAATGAGAAGGAGACAAGTTTGATGAGCAGGAAATTAATTTAAGGGTCCAATAGAAAGCAAATGGTTTTGAAACGGGCAAAAAGCAAAAAATAAACTTTTCAATTAATTCCACGCTTATTCGAGAACTAATTCTCTTTTTTTTAAAATATCCTTTACATAAATCGTGTACTCCTAAAAAAGCCTGTGAAGAGGCCTTGGAATCGTTTAAAACTTCCAAGGAAAAAAGTTCTAATTCTTCTTGCGCTGCATTTAAACAAGCATTGTAACTAAGCAACTGAACTAACGCAAAAAATGGCTGTGAACCTGCTTTCGAATAAGCATATTGTAATAAGCGGATGAGATTTTTTTCTAAGTATTCTTTTAAGCGATGAGGGAGCTTTTGAAATTTTTGCAATAAATCTAGGCAAAATTCACCAAAGTCTGAAGATAGGGGGCTATCCAGAGTTTGTTCTATTATCAGGATAAATAAGTTTTGGAGAGGAAGAGAAAACTGCTCCAAATTTAACTTGTAGGAAAAATTTTTAACCAGCTTTAACAGGCAATTTGTCTTGAAATTTTTATCCTGCTCCCCCGTGTAAAATTCGGGCGAAAATATTTTTTGTACACCTTCCAGATGCCTGGCTGAATGCATGCTAATTATTTCTTGTATTAAAGCATGGATTAATTTTTGAAAAACCTCCTGGCGGTCGCCACCAGGCTTATGAGGCAAAATTTGATGGACAAGGACCAAACTTTCATCAATATTTTTGTTCGCAATTTCGCAAGTTAGCGCATTCAACAAAATCTGCAGCTTTTCGTTGCGCGATAAATACGTCAAATAAGCCGCAGGAACTTTTCGCACTGCAGTGATTCCCCCCTGCTGTTGAATATATTTGAGCACTAAAGGATAGATACGATCATCTTTTAAACGAGAGGCACAGATGTAATTTAGGATTTTTGAGAATTCCTCCTGAGGGGGGACGTCTTTTTTTGCTAATTGTTCTGCCAAAGACAAAGCATTTTTTATATGAGCTTCCTTATCGTGCCAAACTTTGTATTTTTTTCCTCCATTCCAAACGGATAAACCTAACGGTTGGAATTTTTCTTCGGATAAAATATGTTGTAAGCAGTCTCTCCAAAGGCTGGAGACGTCTTGATAAACTGGCTCTAGAATATTTTTTTCCGCAAGTACTAATAAAAACTCGCGCGCCACGGCTAAATGTTTGAGAGCAATTAAACGGGCAACAATTTCAATAAAAATAGGTACACTCTGATTTTTGAATTCTTCGAATTCTATGTGCGTATAAAGAGATCTTCCCGCCTCCATATAGGAAATAAGATCTTTAGCCTCACAAGTTTCTTGTAACAACTTAGAACCTAGGTGAATAAAAAGATGAGAACGTTTAGCTCGATTGAGTATGGGAAAATCTTTGTAGCTCTTAAACATGCGCAGAGCGACTAGCACCTTTATATGCGTTAGTTTGTAGACCAACCGAAGGGTGATGTTTTCGTTGTTTTGTAAAGCAGGAGTATTTTTCCAAATTTTTTCTACCCGTTCAGCTGCGTAGATAGTTTTTGAGCTTAAAATTGCTTCTATCCAAGCTAAAATCGTTTTTCGGCCTTCTTTTTTTAGGCTTTCAAAGGCGCTTATTATTTTTACACTCACTTCTTTCCAGGGAGTAACTAAATTTAATAAGCCTTCCATTTGCTTAAGGAGTAAATCTGCTCGATCGAAAGTATCAAAAAGGAACGGAAAATTCTCTAACATGAGATTGATATAAGCAAGCCTAGGCTGGCATGTTTGAGATGCTCCTAAAAGCATATAGCTGAGTTTGCTAGTGAAAGCTTCTTGATTAAATCCCCTTTCCCGAATTTCGCTTTGTAAGGGATCTAGAAGCGGAATAAGCTGCTGCGGATAAGAGGAAAGCTGGGACCCTTCTTTTATTGAGAAAGCGTCCAGGGGGAGATAAGCAATCAACAATTTATTCAAGTACACTTGGGCCCGTGGTTCTTTAGCAAGCAATTCCAAGCAAATGCGATACCCACTTAGCGGATCAAAAGGAAGAAAAATGGAATTTCCCCCTTCTAAAATTTTAACTGCCGGGTTTCCCTCATGTTTTGTTAAAAAAATACGCAGAGCTTTCTCTTGAAATCTTGGATTTTTTACTCCGAAACTTAAAATGGCAAAGCATGCATGTATTTGCATAAGTTCTAGGAAAGATAATTTTTGTCGAAAAATGCCTTCTTTGATCAAGGCAAACACCGAATAAGGAGTCTCTTCTGTTACCTTGTCAATTAAAGAGAAAAAAAGGCGGTCTATTTGTTCCGAAGGAAAAAATTTTCTAAGGCATAAACAGGCATTGCATGCCATAGCAAAAGCCATTTTTTTATTGCGAAAATGGTGTTCTATTAAATGATTTATAATCTTTACTTTTATCTTTTCTAACGCGGCTTCGTCCGCCTGCCCGACCACTCTTTTTAACGTTAATTCCTCTAAAAGACTTTCTGTTTTTCCTTCTTCTAGTGCATAGATGCGCCTTTCTTGCGAAAGAAGAGCGATCAGCATAACCCAGGCCTGTTCATTTAAATGGACCACATTTCCGTGAACAATTCGGGTCAAAAAGTCTGTGATTCCTTGCGAGGCATTCTCATGGCCGTCTTCTTCCTCTAAAGGAATACCCAGCGGATAAACTGAAGCTGCCTCAAGAAAATGGCTTACTTCAATAGAAAGCTCTTTTTCAGGGAAAGAACGGTCTCTCTTAGAAGAAAAAACTAAATCGCTTATTTCGAGACTGTTTTCCCAGGAAATGAGAGAAAAATTTGGCAGAATTTTTCGGTTTTTTAAGCCCAACTGCCGAATCGTTGAGTAATCGGATTGGGCTACATTTGCTAAAAAGTTGATAGTTTCATCAACCATGAATTTTGCGGAAGATGCAACCCGAGGGTTCCTCAGCAAAATAAAGTAGTCTCCATCATGTTTTTGGTGGGATAGTTCTTGGAGGCTTCCCTCATCTAATTCTGTAAGTTCGCCATGTGAAATCATGCTTAAAAAAAGAGCAAAATACTCCTTCAAGTATCTTTTCACTTCACTTCCGACATAATAAGCTTTGGCCGTGTGAGCATATTGAACTTCCGCTTTAGCACACAAAGCTTCAAGCATATTGCCCATACAAAAGTGCCCCTTGTGAAATTTTCTCTGCAGAAAGAGATTTTTCCGTATCTCATCAAGCTGTTGTTCTTGAAGCGGCGGAGGCCCTTTAAATGTTTCATAAAATTTTTTTGTTAGAATCCCCTGAATATCCATGTATCCTAATTGGATGAAAAAGGCCACTCGCTTATCTAAGGGATCTTCTGCGGGAATAAAGGGAAGAATTTCTGTTTGGAGATCAGAGGAGGCTTCTTCCAAACTTGAAAGCTTTAATTCATCCAGGGGTGGTAATGGAATAACACCCTCTGTGGATGTTAGAGTAGGCGGCAAGACTGGATGAAACATGCGAAGAATCCCTTTTGCAAATCAGCTTTCTGTCACTAGAGGTCTAAGAATTCTTCTAATTTTCAGCGGGTTTAAATACCTGTCAACCAGGAGCCTGAATATTCACAACCAAAAATCTACACTTTAGATTGAATTCTTATCCAATTTATTTAAAAACTTTTCGCCTTTAAGCACTAGGCCTCTTTCGCAATCTCTTTTCCTTGGTTTTTTGGGATTTTCTCACGTATTCCCCTTCGCTTTTTGACATACTCAAAGAGGGCAGATAAAAAGCCAGGCAAAAAAGGTTTGAGTAAAGGCAAGAAAGATAAACAAAAAAGATTTCGAAAGAAAGCTAAAAGTTAACTAATATATAATGTAAGTTGCACGTAACTAAGTTAATACGAGCATCAAGGCATGCTTGGAAAAGTGTAGAAAATAAGGTTAATAGCAGAAGCCCAAATCGAATTCTTTGCGCCCCATGGATTTACATGACTTTGTGAATTTGAAACATATTAGAAAATTTATTGAAAGAGCATTCGGCGTGATATCCAGGCTTTTGCCGAAAGTTCATGCGACTGCTGCTGAAGGATTTGAAATTAACGTTTTAGGTTTTTTAGTAGCGGCTTCAACAACTTTTTTATCAATATAGCAACTTGCAACTTACATCATATAGTGTTTTAAGTTAAAAATTACATAGGTGCCACCCATACGCTAAAAATAAATAATCAATGGCCTCTGACCATGAGGCAAATTTTTTTAAGCTTTCTCTAACCTTTCTTTTTAAATTGGCCCAAAAACGTTCGAGGGGATTCAAATCGGGCGGGTAAGGCGGCAAAAAAATCACTCCACAACCATAGGTATAAAGCATAACTGTTGTTTTTTGGGATTTATGGAAGGTAGCATTATCCAGAATAACAACTTGACCAGGTCGTAGTTCTGGAATCAAATAGCGCTCTACCCAAAAATTAAACAAGTCAGTATTGCATGTTCCTTGGTAGCATAAAGGAGCCATGATAGCAGGGCTCGCTTTGGCAACAATAAAACTCTCTCTTTGATAGCATCTGCCTAAAATTGCACCAAACCCAGCTTTGCCCACAACAGATCTAGCCCGCGGTCTGTAAAAGTATTTATCAATCCCGCTTTTATCGATGTCTACTCGATCTTTAAGAGGCACCTTTTCTGTTTCTTTTTGCAAGGCTGCTCGTTTGGCTCTGTCCCTTTCTTGGTAGAATGAAGTCTTTTTTTAAGCTGATCTTGTGCCTTTTACAAACATAAAAAACTGCTTGTATGGTTACGCCAAAATACTCGGCGATTTCTCTAAGATAGGAGTCTGGATGAGAACGAATAAATTCTCGCAATAATTCTCCTTTAATTTTCCTAGGAGAAGCCTCTCTTACTTTTGGTGCTCTAAGTTTCCTTCTTTCTGCTTTTAATCCAATTCCAGCTTTTTATCTCGGTAGCTTTAGCTTTAGGACCCTCTGATCCTAAATAGTGCATCACACTTTTCTTAAATCGTTTGAATATGCCATACACACATGATATAAAAAATCAGGTGTAAATTTCAAATTAAGGTACCATAAAAAACCCTGAACCTGCGCAAAACAAATTCAGGGTAAAAAAAATTATAAGTATTATTATTAAATAATTAATTATTATTAATTTACTTTTTATGTTTTCTTAATTGCTTTTTATCTTTTAAGATAGCACGAGCAGTCAGCTTAACCGTTTCTAACCCCCCACTAAATCCTAATTGGCGCATCATAACATCCAGGTGGAGAACTTCCTGATGGAGAGCTTTATTGATAGTTTCAAGATAGGCGATTTTTTTCAAAATCTGGGTTATAGTCATCAATTCCTCCCGCTAAAAAGCCTTAAATTATGCATAGATGTTATGAACAGCTCTGATATAATCACTCAAGTATTAACATTCCATAAAGAATGAATGAAAATTGAATTAATTTTATGATTCTGGTACTTCCTTTTCTTGCGTTTCATCATTTGGATTTTGGCCAAGCATTTCTCCCCCAATCCACTTAGCGGATTCAACTCCTTTAGGAAACCCTACTTTACGAAGCAATTCATCTAAATCGCACACTTCTGTAGTCAACTGATCATTTACGAATTCGAGGTAGGCTAGCTTTTTTAAGAGTTCTTCTTTAGTTTTCATAATGCCTCCGTAAGAGTTTCAACGTATTGGTTGCGAATTTGATGCCAAGATTGTTCAAATTCGAGTAGCCGTTTTTTTATTTCGAGCCCGCAAGAAAAGCCGCCCAGAGAAGATTTTGAGCCGATTACCCGGTGGCACGGGATGAGCAGAGGAAAATTGTTCCGCGCACATACCGTTCCAACTGCTCGCGCCGCACCCGGCGAAGCCACAGCTTTTGCTACTTCTCCATAGCTCGCCAATTGCCCAATAGAAAGAGTGGTCAAAAATTTCCAAACCTTTCTTTGGAAAATAGTCGTAGTGGGAAGGAAAAATAGGTCTGGAAGAGTAGAGGGCTGATGGATTAAATAACTCTCCATCCAATCATGGATGTGGGATTGGATTTTTTTATTCTGGGCAAAATCTCCATAAAATCGCCACTCAATCCCCTTTCTTTCATGGAGGGTTAGGTTAATCTTGTGAATTTGATTGTTAACGAGATTAAAGTGGACACATATCGCAGGCCCACAGGGCTGTCTAATCGTTTCAAAGAGAGGCATTCTCATGTTTGACCTCTGAATGTAAAAAAGAATAATAGAATGTTTATAAAGTCATACCAAGCGAGAACCCCCGATTAAGCAGTTCTCTGATTGCATTTGAAAACAGAAAATTCCGGTAGGTCGCTAACCAATTAGGGAAACTAAAGCTGAGAAATAAACTAAAAACTTTTAATGGATTCTTACTAAAAGCCTATTTCCGTGGAAAAGTATAAAAGGGGTTATGTTTATTTGCACAGCCTATGATTCCTTATTTTCAGATTTGCACCAGCTGCAACGGAGAGAGCAACAACCGTGGCAAAAATTTCAATTCAAGAAACTTCTTTTCAAATCTTCTGTTTAATGCGCAACCAAGATGGCAGAATCGTCGATTAAAATATAGGGATTTTGCAAATTTAGCTAAGCTCATGCTTTTAGAGAGTCTCACTCTTCTACACAATAGGACGCTTACTCTCCTGCCTATTAGGCTTTCTCCTCCACAGGTTTTTACAACTCTCGGAAAGAGCCCTTTAAGGGAGTTATTTTACCTCATATATAAGGAAAAACTGTTAGAAGGAAAAAATCGGCACTCGCTGAAAAAACAGAAGGATTTATTCAAGTTCTGGGAGAGCAATGGAAAAAGCAAAATTTTGCCAGGGGAAAAGGCAAGAGCCCATCTAAATGTGCTCCTGCGCTATTTTTAACGAATTTTTGGGTTAGCAAGCAAATCATAGCTAATTTTGCTAACCGGCTTGCCTTGGTAATACCATTCTGTTTTGGAGTTATCGCCTAGATAAAAGGCCGAAGGTCCATGTTTCAGATCTTCTTGCCACGAGATTTCTTTCACAATTTCTGTCCCGTTGCGGTAATGGCACTCTATTCCATTCTTTTTTCCATCTACGTATACTACCTCAGAGATTTTTTCCCCATTTTGATAAGTCGTTACTACGCCATTTAAATTTCCATTTGCCCATTCTTCTACTGTCTGCGGCTCTCCTCCAGCGTAAAAGGTTTTGCGCACGCCATGAATTTGGTCATTCACATAGGGAATCACCTCTTTTGGCGCTCCATTTGGATACACAGTCGTTCTTAAAACGAGTCGCCCATGTTCGATTGTATCTGTAGCTAGCAAAGCTCCATAAGGATCGCGAGTGAGACGTGTCCCATTTCCATTGACCACCGTCGATTCTACTTGATGAGAGGGAGTAAAATACTCAGCTTCGATTAGAAGAGAATCGACATACTTTTCTCGAAATTGAGGAGATCCGCTTTCATACCAAACTGTGATGCATTGCGACGTGGGAGAAAGATATTGGACTTCACGCATAGGAATTCCTGAGGAATAGTAAGTTAATTCAGATTTCAACTGACCATGTTCATAACTTTCCATTTTTTCCACTGTTTCCCCATAAGGAAAAGTATAAGTCGTTTCACCATGCAACTCTCCATTTACATAATTCTTGGCTACGACTACTCCATTTTTAAGGGTAGATACAACTTTACCATTTTCTCCCCTTGAGGCCCAATCCTCTTGAGGGATGGTAACCCCATATTTATGGACATATCTGCAATCTACAATTTCTTCTCCATTAATGCAGGCCGGCTTTCTTGAGCATCCATTTGCAAGCACTGTCATCCCTATTAATCCTGCAATCCATACAAACCGCATAGTTAAACTCCCTCCATTATCTTATTTTATAATCCTTCAGTAGAACTGATTTGTTCTGTTACATATCCTATAATCCGTGCATGATCCCTATCTACTTTTTCTTGTGCAACAGTTTTTTTTGCATCGCGATAAGTCAAGCGGAACGTGACATTTTTACAATCTTTCCCTAGCTTCTCGCTGCTGTAGACATCAAGCAGCACTACTTCTTCTAGAAGGGGGGATCGGGCCGCATGGATCCAATCAAAAACGCTTTGGATAGGTATACTGTTTTTTAAAGTTAATGTCCAGTCACGTTCAGATGACGGATAAATAGGTACTTCTTTCATCCTTGGTTCTGTTTTGCGAACCCGCAGCAAATCATATAAGTTAAACTCTGCAAAAAAAATGCGTTGTCCCACATCTAACTTTCGACATATCGAAGGGTGAACTTCTCCAAGGGATCCAATTTTTAAGGCTCCCACTTGTACACAAGCGCGCCTGCCTGGATGAAATATAGCAAGTTGGCTTTCTTCAAATGTAAAAGAAGGAATACGCAGTTCTTGTAAAAATGTTTCCACAATCCCTTTGAGATCGAAAAAATCAAACTCTTCGGGTTTATTTCCCCAGTGGTGTGGTCGACTTTTTCCTGTCACAACAATGGCTGCGACTGGGTCTTCGATATAACGGGCGCCTTCTTTAAAATGCACGCGCCCTAATTCAAAACCGCTGATATTGCGATTTTGCCTATCCCAATTATGCTTAATTACCTGAAGAATTCCTGGCAATAAGGAAGTGCGCAAAACGGATTGCTCGATTGAAGTTGGATTGACCACTTTTACTTGAGCTTCTTCTTGCATGATTGAATCGCCAATCAATTGTAATAAAGTGGGACCGATTAAATCGCAGGTTAAAAATTCTTGCAGCCCTGCCGCAATTAATTGCCCTCTCACTTCACGTTCAAAATGAAAGAGAGGGGTGTGAGGGATGTTTGCACCGTGGTAACGAGGAGCCTTCTTTTCAATATTGTCATATCCATAAATACGGGCGACTTCCTCGATTAAGTCCACCTCTAAAGACACGTCATGTCGATACGTGGGAATTTGAACCTCAAAGAGATCGTGTCCATCATATTGTACGGAAAACCCCAGTTTTTGGAAGATCGATTCCACTTCACTTGCACTTAAGGCGGTTCCTAAAAGGGCATGGACGCGAGAAAGCCTGCATGTCACAGATTTAGGAAGGAATTCATGAGATTGAATGTCTAAGATGCCTTGAGCTATAACTCCTCCTGCAAGCTCTTGAATCAATCCCGTTGCCCGATCTAAGGAAGCTAGCACTTGATTAGGATCTACCCCTCTTTCAAAACGTTTAGAAGCATCTGTTTGCAATCCCAAGGCTTTGCTTGCCTTTCGAATGGAGCGCGGTTCAAAACAAGCAGCTTCTAACAAAACCGTATGCGTTTGATCATTAACTTCAGAGTTTTGGGCCCCCATGATGCCTGCTATGGCAATTGGCTTTTGGCGATCGCAAATCAAAAGCGCCCCTTTAGGAAGATCTCTTTCTTTCCCATCTAAAGTGATCATTTTTTCTTCTTCCTCTGTGGCTCTCACCCTAATTTCGGCCCCTTCTATGGAAGCAAAATCAAAAGCATGCAAAGGATGCCCCATTTCCAATAAGACATAATTGGTGACATCCACTACATTATTGATAGGGCGAATTCCACATTGTAAAAGCCTTTTTTGCATCCAGTCTGGAGAAGGTGCAATTGATACCCCTTGAATAAGGCGACAAGCATAGCGTGGAGTACGCCCGGGATCCATGACTATAACCTTTACTTGCTCTTGAATAGGCTTGCCAGTTTCTTGCAAATGGATAGTCGGGAAAATGAGGGGAAAGTCTGTGGTAGCTGAAAGCTCACGGGCCACTCCTAAGAGGCTCGAGCAATGAGCCAGGTTGGGAGTCAAAGAAATTTCGAAAATCATATCTCCATATATAGAAGCAAGATCAGCCCCTTCTTGAAAGTGTTCGCTAAATTCTATAATCCCATCATGCCCCTCTGATAAATTCAGTTCCGAAGCTGAACATAACATCCCAAAAGATTCCACCCCCCGAATTTTCGAGGCCTTGATTTTAAATGTTTTGCCTTCTTTATCCTCAAGCGTTGCGCCTACCATGGCAAAAGCTGTTTTGATTCCAGGCCGGCAGTTTGGAGCGCCACATACGACTTGATATTCTTCAAGGCCATCGGTTACAGTGGCAACGCATAATTTGTCTGCATTGGGATGTTTTTCTGTTTTTAAAACACGCCCAATCACAACTTTTTGAAAGCCAGCTGAAATTGGTATCAGAGCATCGACTTCAAGACCAGCATTCGTTAGTTTTTTTTCAATTTGATGAGGAAGAAGGGTTAAATTAATCCACTCTTTTAGCCACGATAAAGGAATTTTCATAGTGTTTGATCATTATAAATGGTGATTAGGTTTGATTAAGTATGCAGGATAATTAGCATACAGGATTTTGAATAGAATTCAACAAAAGGAAAGCAAGCTCCCTTAAAAGGGCTTCCCTTCTGAAGAATCGCTTATTCTCTTGAATTTCGGTTTTTTTTCTGAGCCCTCGGCTGTCTTAAATTTAATCAGCACGCTATTTTCTGCGCAAAAATCCAGCCTCTTGCTGTCAAACCGCTGAGGATCTCTTTTCAAAATCCCTAAAATGCAGATTATTTCCCCTCCCCGCTACATTCAAGAAAGGCAGAATCTAAAATTTTTTCCCAAATAGGACGCTGCTTTTCTACCTCATTTAACTTTTTCGTCGTATAGCGCAATACCCAAGTGGATTGAGGAGTTTTAATTAATCTAAACCACTCGTGTTGGGCTAATGGCCCGTTGCCTGGGATAGCCCATTCAAAAAGCAGATCATTTTCTTTTTGCTTAAGAACGTTGCTTTTTACTTCAGCCGGATTTACTCCCTTTTTTAAACTTTTGATAAATTCTGCGTAATACTCATAGGCAGAGATGGTAATCGGAACCAGTTTTTGAACAGTGACCAGCTCGGTCCAATTATCTACGGCCTCATCATTGAGCGTGTATTCTGTAATAGAACTGATGGGGTCGCTTCTTTGAAAGCCAGCTTTCCACTCCCGATTATCAAAAGAAAACAGTAATCGTTCTACCCTCTCTTTTCCTTCTACCAGGGAGGATGACATTAATAAAAGGGTGCATAAAAAAGAAAAGATTTTAAGAAAGGAGGGCATAAAAATTCCTTTGTTTTTTTTAATCATAAAATCGAGAAATAATCAGATGCATGCTAGAATTTAAGGCCCCAACATGTCAATAAATTTAAAAGAAAATTTGGGCTAAAAGGACGCATGATAATTTCTTGCCATTTAAAAGATACCTATTTTTATGCATGGCTTAACTCTTGCCTGAGCTTAAACTAGTGTGATAGAGGCCTTTCAAACACCCTTACTCATAGGAAATAGCTTGTATAACCTCTCTCGCAGGCATGTTACAATAAAACAAGAAGGAATGACGGCTCTGCTCACTTCTATAAATGTCAATCGGAGGCTTTCCACCGAAAGTTGGAACCTTTTAAAATTAAATTCAAGTTTCCATAATTTCTTCTGGATGTTATGCTTAATCCTCATTACCCATCTTTAAAACATAACGGAGGTTACTTATGACTACTGAAAGAACGCTTTCTATTATCAAGCCCGATGCAGTTGGGAATAATCACATTGGAGAAATCATTGCACGTTTTGAAAAAGCGGGAATTCGTATTGTAGCTGCAAAGATGAAACACCTTTCTCAAGCCGATGCAGAAGGATTTTATGCTGTGCATAAAGAACGCCCTTTTTTCCGCGACCTCGTCTCATTCATGACTACAGGTCCTGTGCTGGTCATGGTTCTTGAAGGGGAAAATGCCATTCTCAAAAACAGAGAAATCATGGGTGCTACAGATCCTGCAAAAGCTGCCCCAGGAACAATCCGGGCAGATTTTGCAAAAACGATCGATGAGAATGCGGTACATGGATCTGATGGGCCTGAAACTGCTATTCAAGAAATTGCTTATTTCTTTAAACCAGAAGAAATTTACGCACGCACTCGTTAATTTTTCTTAGGCATGCTCCTTTTCATTGATAACTTGGATTCGTTTACTTACAACTTAGTCCATCTTTTTCAAGAATTAGGAGCGTCCGTCCATCTTTTACGAAGCCCTTTTTTCTGCCTGGATGAATGCATACGCTTAAATCCTACTCACATCGTGGTAGGACCAGGTCCAGGTTCCCCTCAAGAGTATCCTTATTTTGCCTCTCTCCTTTCTTGCTTTTCAGGGAAAGTTCCTATGCTTGGCGTGTGTTTAGGCCACCAAGGGATTGCTCAATTATATGGCGCACAAGTCAAAAAAGCTTTAAAGCCTATGCATGGTAAGGCCAGCGCGATTTATCATCAAAAAAAAGGGATCTTTCACAATCTCCCTTCTCCTTTCTCAGCTATTCGGTATCACTCTTTAATTGTAGACCGCGCAAATTTTCCCGCTTGCCTTGAAATCACAGCACAATCTATTGAGGGAGAAATCATGGGATTCAAACATTCCTTTTATCAAATTGAAGGGGTACAATTTCATCCCGAATCTGTTAAATCTGAATATGGAGCTAGGCTTTTTCAAAATTTTTTAAACCAAACTTGCTAAAGGAATATTATGTATTCATTTATTTGTATTTTGCTAACTTTGATCAACACTTCTCTTTTTGCCCACCAGCCAGGCGCCTCTGAACAACAAACCCTTTCTATCATTAAACCTGATGCTGTCGCAGCTAAGCATATTGGCCACATCCTCTCTCGCTTTGAAGAGAATGGATTGCGAATTGCCGCCCTCAAAATGGTCAAACTCACTAAGGAGCAAGCAGAACAATTTTATGCCGTTCATAAAGATCGCCCTTTTTACAAAGATTTAGTGGAGTTTATGAGTTCAGGCCCGGTGGTAGTTCTCGTTTTAAAAGGAGAAAATGCGATAGCAAAAAATCGCACCCTTATGGGAGCGACCGATCCTTCTAAAGCTGAAAAAAACACTCTACGCGCTGATTTTGCTCAGTCGGTTACCAAAAATGCAGTGCATGGCTCAGATAGTGTAGAAAACGCCCAAAAAGAAATTTCCTTTTTCTTTAGCCCTTCCAACATTTATTAAATTCAATACAGTGCGACGTGCAATTTTCCATCGGAAGACTGCACGTGCAAGATTTAAAATAAAATTCAAAAATGATGGGCCTAGTTGTGCCCCCTGTTTTTGAACTAAGGAAAATAGAAATAAAGAAAGAGCTCAGGCGTCTTTTAATGCTTTGTCATCTGCCCTTTTGTCGCGCTTGAACTTAAAAGAAACAATTTTCTTAAACATCCCAGTTGTAACATTCTTGCTTCCCCCTTTGACACACACCGTGGGTTCCTCTGAGGAGATTAACTCAGTCTTAGTCAGAGAAAAAGAAGTGTGTTGTAAACGCACGCCTTTTTTAACAATAAGTTTAAAAAATTTATAGACCGCTAGACAATCGAAATAAGCCCTATGACCTTTTACAACAGGCGTGGCATCAATCAGGCAAACGTTTTTGGCAATAGGGTATTGCTGGACGGCTTTATCCAGAATCCCGAGGGGTTGCGAAGGATCAACAAGGCGACGCCATGGCAAAACTTTATCCTTGCAGGAATAAAACACATAAATTTTTTTAGCCTTAAACAAGGCTTGCTTTAAAGTGGTGCATCCTCGATCATCGCATTCAAAAATACTTGTTTCTTCAATCGCTCCCCCTAAAAGGAAAAGATTGTCAATTCTAGGGCTATCGCTTTGATTTAATGCATGCATGGCAACGACCGTGCCCAGGCTATGAGCAGCAATATCTACCTGCTTAGCAACCGATCGTATAGAACTTAATATGGGGGGCAAACGCTGCTCAGCTGCCCGCAGCCCATTCTTTTCCGCTTGAGTGTATTCATAGACTTTTGCGCAAGCAGGATATAAATAACCGATAATCACGTCATAGCACTTCTTCGCCTTAGCAGAAACTTTCCACAACATTTCTAAAGCGCCTTGGTAATCCACGGTAAATCCATGGATAAGGATTAAAACTCTGCAGTCGGAAAAACTTCTCAAATCAAAATTTTCATATTCACATACATTTTTTATAAGGTATTCTTGTTTACTACACGAAGGAACTTGGCCTTTAATATTGGTAAATCCAATAAAAATCTGCATGATTTGCACCACAGGTGAAAACTCATAGCGATTTTCAAAGTTAGCGCGATCGCTAATCAAATAACGGGCGTGTTCAGGCGGTGAGTCTGATATTGGAAAAAGTTTACTTATTCCCTCTTCCGAGTCAGAATCGGAATCTGGATAAGGATAACTTTCATGTAATGAACTTGTTCCTTGCATCTGCATCGAGATCTCCTCCCTTTGATTTTGTGAAAAATTCTGACAAAATATTTTACCAAAGTATTTGAAATAAATTCATCAAAAAAAATGCTTTACATGTGCATCTTTAAGCTTTCCCTATTTGCCTCGAGCTAATCCGAGGAATTGAAAAGAAAAGGGAGTAAGAATGAACTTTTTTCAATAAAAGTGAGGCCGGATACTTTTTAAGCTTATCTCTTTTTTTCATAGAAGAAAGGAAGCCCCATAAGATTTATGGGGAGCTCGGCTATGGGAAAATGTGAGGAAAGAGATAGGCATCCTTAGATGAGCTTAAGCTAGAAACAGTTGAAAAAAAGCTTCAAAAAAACTTTAGCTAAAATCAAAAAGATGGATTGTTGAAAGCATTTTTGCCTAGCTAAAGAAATTTCGACGATTAAGCCACAAGGGGAATATAACTCACGCCTTCAAGCTTTAAATAGGAGGCCTGAGAAATATATAGAATAGGATCTGAGAAGTTGAGCCATTTACGCTAGGTCCGTAGGCACTCTCTTATACGTTAACAACTCCCTATTTTTCTTCCAAATTGCCTTACTTGCATAAGATAAGGGGTTTTACTTTAATCCACTATTAAAAGTGTTTATGTTTGTCTCCTCTTTAATTTTTCTTAACAATTTACTTTTAAAATATTTGGTAAATTAATTTTAAAATTTTTAATAAAAATAGGAGGAGCTATGCATATAGATTTTAATCACATCGATCCATCTTTCCCTGTTTATACACAAAAGGGAATTTACAGAACTTTTACAGGGAAACCCGAAAAAGGATACAAAAAAGTTTCTTCTAATCAATTAGTTGAATTATTTTCCGAGTATGCAAAAAAGAATGAAACTGCCGTTTCCCAGTCCGATCTCAAAAAAATGAAAAAAATAATCAAGCCAATTGCCAATCAACAAATGAAACAGACAAATAAAGTCTGCCGCGCGATAGGGAATTTTTTTTCCCGATTTAAAAATTTTTTCTCAGGTAAAGGCTTCTATTCGTCCCAATATCTTCATGAACAAACTACCACAAACGCAAAAAACCTTATCACCCTTTTAAATGCTAAAAAAGAGAAGGTCAAAAAAGATGAGGATAACCCGGCAGAAAGCCTACCAAAAGCAGAGGCAGAATTACCCGATGAAAAATCTGTAAATGACTCCACGCACCCGCAGCCTACGCCTATCGACACTCCAACCGAGCCATCCGTACCTGCTGATACCCCCATCCCCTCTTCTACCGAGAAATCTGCCAATACGAAAATCGAGCCAGAAAAGGATCCTTCCCAAAAAGCTGAAGAAGAAGTTGATGGATATCCCGATGCTCCTTATGACGAAGGTGACTCTACCTTTGACCCTTCAGAAAATGAGGGAGAATCTTCTGCTACGGCTAAAAAGCTTGCAGGCCTTGCCGCTAATCCTACAGAAAGGATTGATACATCCGATCCAACCATTCAAGAAAATAAAGCTGCAAAACAAGCATTGAAAAACTTTTTAAGCCATATCACCCTGAAGGAAAGCCAAAAAGCAGTAGAGAAATTATGTACTTCGCCTGACTTAGGCCCAGAATTTTATCCCAAATTTTTCCTTGAATTTCAGGATATTTTGAAGGCTTTACACCGATACGTTTCAACCGATCAAGAAAACGAGCTGCCTTCTCCTTTGCAAGCTCATAAAAAAATAGAAAATGAGGCCACTAAAGCAGAAGAAAACCCAAGCCCCAGGAATTGGAGGAACGTTCTCAACCGAATTAAGGCCTATGTTTTTCCTGCCAATCTGCCTAGCACGCAGCTCACTTTCAATTTGTATGGGTTAATGGAGGATTATGCCCCTGCGTTTCCGCAAGGCCCAGCTTTGATTAGTTCCATGGAACAATACCTTCGAGGCATGTTAACAAAATCTCGAAAGGATCCTGAAAAAATTAGGTTTATGGATGCTTTAAAAAACTATGAGGAAAATCAGCCTTTCCAAGATACCCTTAAAAAGCTAGCTCAAGACTTAGCTTAATTTAAAAATTTCCCTCTCCAACCGGCCACGGGGAGAGGGAAGCTTTTTTAATCATTCTTCTAGAATGTCTAAATGAGCCGCAAAGATTGCGACGGTATCTTTAATAAATTGATACTGCTCGGGAGTTTGCACCAGTTTTCCGCGGAACGTGCGCATTCGCATAATCCTTTCTGGAAAATTTACATAGCATTTCTAGCTTTTTCCTACCTTACTGTAATGGAATCCAATCTAGGGCTCTTTTAAATAGCCTATTATAGGTAGCGATTTCTGGATTAAGTTTATCCTTAAATGCTTTATGAACTTTCCTAGATTTTATTGATGGCGTCTTTTTGTCGCTTTTTTTGGCTGAAGAATTGGGAGTATGAAGGGAGGGTTGAGATTTAGAATGCTGGTATTTTATAGGTACTTGGGGGGGACAAAGAAACGATATTCCATTAGAAATAATCTTTATTAGCTTGCCTAAAAAAATCTTTTTTTTCAAATAACAAATTTATTTCTTGGATGGTTTAATAAAAACCCAAGAAATACCTGAGTTTTAATTTAATTATATTAAGCCATTTGAAAATATTATTTTTTGTGTTTTTGTTTAGCTATAATAATGACTGTGTTGAAAAATCGGTTTAAAAATTTAATTAAAATTTTCAAAAATACTTATTTCTTATTTCTCCAGTTGCCAATCTTCTCATCTTGGTGAACAGAATGCATCTGAATCTGCTTTCAACCTTCTGACGTTCAATTGTTTTGGAAAAGAATCGATCGCCCCATAAAAGTTTCAAACTGGAAAAGGCCGTTTCCACTAAACCCCGGTGATTATAGCCTGTCAGTTTTCCCCCCAAGTAACCTAGCATGTCGATTGCCTCCAATACCTAATATTTCCGATATGGCTATATCTCTCTCTCCATTTTTGAATTTATATCTTACATTCTTTGGAGGTGGAATTAAGGGTTTAGCTCCCTTCTATTTGATGGCTTTGCGTGCCTTCTGCCTATCGTATCCTCCATCGGCAATCACTGGTTTATGAATTCCCTATCAGATTTAAGCTGTACAATGGCATACACAAGCGCCCACCCGCTCCGCTGAACAGCGGCAAGCACTACGTCCCTATCGACTTTAAGCTGTACACTGGCATATTCAAGCGCCCACCCATTCTGCTGAACAGCGGCAAGTACTACGCCCCTGTCGTCTTTAAGATGCTCGCTGGCATATTCAAGCGCCACCCCATTCTGCTGAACAGCGGCAAGCACTACGTCTCTATCGGCTTTAAATTGCTCGCTGGCATACTCAAGCGCCAATCCATTCTGCTGAACAACAGCAAGGATGAAGTTTTTATCGGCTTTAAGCTGTTCGTTAGCATACTTGAACCCCAGCACATCATGCTGAACAACAACAAGGATGAAGTCCCTATCGGCTTTAAGCTGTTCACTGGCATACTCAAGCGCCAATCCATTCTGCTGAACAGCGGCAAGCACTACGTCTCTATCGGCTTTAAACTGTTCACTGGCATACTCAAGCGCCAATCCATTCTGCTGAACAGAGGCAAGCACTACGTCTCTATCGGCTTTAAACTGTTCACTGGCATACTCAAGCACCAATCCATTCTGCTGAACAGCGGCAAGCACTACGTCTCTATCGCCTTTAAGCTGTTCACTGGCATACTCAAGCGCCAATCCATTCTGCTGAACAGCGGCAAGCACTATGTCTCTATCGCCTTTAAGTTGTTCACTGGCATACTCAAGCGCCAATCCATTCTGTTGAACAGCTGCAAGCACTATGTCTCTATCGGCTTTAAGCTGTACACTAGCATACTCAAGCGTCAATCCATTCTGCTGAACAGCGGCAAGTACTACGCCCCTATCGGCTTTAATTTGCTCGTAGGCATACTCAAGCGCCAGCCCATTATGCTGAACAACGACAAGGATAAAGTTTTTATCTGTTTTAAGCTGTTCGCTGGCATATGCAAATGCCAGCCCGCTCCACTGAACAACGACAAGGATGAAGTTTTTATCGCCTTTAAGCTGTTCGCTGGCATACTTAAGCGCCCGCCCATTCTTCTTAACAGCGGCAAGCACTACTTTCTTATCATCTTTAAGCCGTTTGCTGGCATACTTAAGCGCCCGCCCATTCTTCTTAACAGCGGCAAGCACTACTTCTTTATCATCTTTAAGCCGTTTGCTGGCATATTTAAGCGCCCGCCCATTCTGCTGAACAGCGGCAAGCACTACTTCTTTATCAACTTCAAACCGTTTGCTGGCATACTTAAGCGCCCGCCCATTCTTTTTAATAGCGGCAAGCACTACTTCTTTATCATCTTTAAGCCGTTTGCTGGCATACTTAAGCGCCAATCCATTCTGCTGAACAGCGGCAAGTACTACACCCCTATTGTTATATTTCCTAGTAGCAAAATCATAAATTCCTACAATAATATTTCCTACAACAGGTATTAAAAGGACAATACAACGGGGCAAACTTTTTTGCTGTAAATGAGTATAGTAGCGGCTTTTCGAAATATCTGCTTTTTGCTTCAGGCGAAGAACAACGCATTTCTGGAATAAATCAATCAAATTAGTTATTACACTTACAATTGGAACGTAGTCAGATACTTTATCAGCTTTTATTAATAAATCAACGCTATTTGTTTTCATTTTAATTACCGTAATTTACTCGCCTAATAAATTATTAGCAACAAACAACAGATTAAATATCAATAAAAAAAGAAAATCTTGTAACGATTTAGAATCAATATTGACATAATAAGAGTAAAATAAGGAGTGAGGAATTGTCTGTTACATCCCTCTTGGGGTAAGCTTAGAGGGTGGAGAAAAAAGTAAGCATAAACTAAGACACCAAGTTGAACTAATTCCAATATTTAAGCTATAGAGAACAGCTTTTTGCCCAATCATCAGGGTAAAGGTCCTGAAGTTTAGTGGCAGAATGGTCTAAAAGACGCTTCATTCAAAAAAACTAAGCCTTTCAGACTATGCTTAAGCTGCCTTTACGTTAAATTAGGGCTCGATAAAATTTTCCCGACATAAGCTTACTCTTTATTTTCTCAATGAATTTATCAATAATCGGAGGTTTTTTTGACGAATCAGCAATCGTTTTGCTGATAGTGCTTCTCATCAGGCGTAGTATCAAAATGCGGGAGAGCTTCTTTTTCATCATTCTTGTAGAATTTCTAAGGGAGTTGCAAAAATGGCTACCGTGTCTTTAATAAATTGATACTGCTCGAAGGTTTGCACAAGTTTTCCGCGAAACGTGCGCATGCGCATAATCCTCTCTGGAAAATTTACATAAATTTCCTTTAGGCTTTTCCCTTGATGGATTTTTTCATTAATCTCTGTACATAAACTATGAATGGCAATAAAAGTTCCGGTACGGCCTACGCCTGCACTACAGTGACATAAAAGAGGGCCCTCGATATGCTTCTCGAAAACCTTTTTCAAAAAAACTTCAAAAATCGCATCATCAGGCGCTTCAAAATCAGGCCAATTGATATAATGCAATTGGGTTACACGTCTGATCTCTTTGCCTTCTTTTGAAAACACAAAAGTTCGCTCCACAATTTGTTCAGTTTTACACCGGTGAGTCGCTATAAGAGAAACTTCGTAGCCATTATCTAATCTCATCGGAAACAGCTGACTTTCCCAATACCTGGTAGTTTTTCTTAATTTCTCGTTTTTTGATTCTTTTATACAATTAACTAAACAGACTACCACTTGCACACCCTCTTGAATAAGAAGAGTAAAGAAATCGGGAATTGTTTCTTGGATCGGCTCTTGGGTAGAGATGTAGGTTTTTTTACCCAACTCAATTAAGCTGGCGTTAATATAATGCGTGCCATCTGAATTGCCAAAGAAATTTTGATTATAAGGAAGAATGTTAGAATAGCGGTTTTTTCTCATACAAATAGGCCTCTGAGATAGATCGCAGACATATCCCTTCTTCTCTGTTAATTCATTTTCGACAAGTTGATCGAGTGCCATCCATTCTTCTTCTACTGGTGCTATCGGTTGGACAATAAGCTGCTCTAAAGAAATATCAAATTTTGACAAAAGGGTTTTAGAGGAAGAACTAAATTTCTGAATGGCTTGGATCCCTTTTTCCGCAGCCTCTGCTGAAGAACCGAGAAGATTAGAAATAAAAAGGCTTCCGTGCAGAATTTCGTCTAAATCTTTATAAAGAGGGGATGAGGATAAAGGCTTCTGTGTGCCAATTGATAAAAAGGTTTGAGCAAAGCGAGAGATTTTAGCTAGGCTTTCCGCTTCTTCAGATGAAAGATAAGGCTCAGGCCCCGGTTTATAATGCGCTCCAAACATTAGCTTCTCTATCAGCCTTTTGTTCTCTTTCATTTCCGCTGAAATGGGTCCTAAACCTTTTTCACAAGATTGGAAAGCATCGATGACTTTTTTTTGGTTAATCCATCCCTTTCCTCTGCACCAATAGATAAGGCGATAAATTCCCCTCACAATCCATAAGGCGTGAAGATTTACACATTGAGAGGCCTGTCTTAAGGTGAATTTCCTGTCAGCTATTTCAAATTCTAATAACTGGGTATAAATAGACTTAAAACGTGAAGAGATCTCATTATTCATATGGCATCCCCCGTGTAAATGCATGAGTGGTCACCATACACCCTTCATATCCTCCACTGCAATACAAATTTAATAGCAGCCGACAAGCTTAAACTGTTAAAGTTGATGGGAGCTTATCTTTTTAACAGAAATTTTAGCGCATCTTGTTTCATTCTCAAATGGATGCTGTACAACCCATTTGCTCGGTTGGGTGTCAAGCTGGCACTGATTCCTAGCACTTCCAGATAATCTGGAGGACATTTTAAGATGGTCTCAGGAGTTTCTCCACTATAAGCTTGAATTAAAATAGCCGCTAATCCAGAAGATATTAAAGCGTCGGACTCTGCTTCAAAATAAACTTTTCCTTCTTCCATGTAAGAATGTAAATACATGGTGCTTTGGCAACCTTTAACCTTGTTTTCAGGAATTTTTAAAGCTTCTAGGAGGCGAGGCAAGCCTCTTCCTAACTCAATAATTTTTTGGTATTTTTTCTCCTCTGTCAAGCATGCTTTGAAAATTTCTTTTAGCGTATTTTGTTTTTCTAGACATGATACAAACATCATTTAACCTTTATTGCCCTCAAGCTTTGTTTAATAAGCATCGGATGCTTTTTGCTAAATTCGCCCTTAGTTTTTTCTCGCGAAACGCTTTTTTATTTGCTCAGATAATTTGATTTGCGCGGGTGTTTCTAAGTAAATCATATGCCCTGAATCATAAAAGTGCGTTTGAATATTATCCTTCAAAGTTTGTTCTAAGCCTAAATGGTTTACGACATAATGAACACTAAAATAAGGGATTGCCAAATCATAGCACCCGGCGGCAATCAAAACTTGCAAACCTCGATTTTGACTTAAGATCCTCGCCAGGGTTGAAGATAAATTGAGATAACGATTGGAAGCCCCACTATACTCCCACGGATGGACTTTCCCTAATATCTCATATTTCAGGTCGTTTTTCCAATTTAGGTCTTGAAAAAAGTATTGATTTAAAGCCGCAGCAAATTTACCACCTATCATTTTTTCGCCAGGATCAGCTTCACAATTCGTATAATAAGGCTCTCTTTCTATTCCCATTAAACGGCAATCAAAACGACCTATCGATCGATGTTCCTTTCTAAAAAGTTCTTTTCTGAATTGGTGGGGAGCAATCCTTAAGCGATTTAATAAGATGTAATCCCTATTCAATCCTGTATAATAAGCGATTTTATCGGCGATTTGTTGTTTACCTTTTTCGTCCAAGTAATCCCCTTGCAAAAGGGCATGTCCGTAGTCGTTTAAAACAAAAGCTTCCACCTCTTCTAAAACTTTTTGCAACGGGCGGTTTAACAATTGCCTTGGAAGCTTCTGGTGGTACCAAGCTGCCGCCGTATAAGAGGGCAAGTATAAAAGGCTAGGCAAATCATTTCCATCGCCGAACCCATAGATTGTCTGATAATCAATCACAGGTGAAATTAAAACAAGTCCCTCCAGCTCTATTCGATGCTGATTGGCTAATTCTTCCACCATGCCTATGGCACGCGCGGCGCCATAGCTCTCCCCAATTAATATCTTGGGTGAACCCCATCGGTTGAATCGAGTCACATAAAGTCTGATAAACTCAGACATCGCTTTGATATCCGCCTCATAGGCGTGAAAAGATTTAGGATCTTCTCCTTCTGCGCATGTGCTAAAACCACTTGACACAGGGTCGATAAAAACTAAATCCATTTGATCCAAAAGAGAGTGGGGATTCTGCTCTAAAGAATGCTTGGGGAGATTAGAGAATAGGTCGTCAAAAACGAGGCGCTTGGGACCAAATGCACCTAGATGGAGCCAAACAGAAGAAGAACCTGGCCCCCCATTAAAACAAAAAGCAATGGGTCGCGCAGGATTATTCCCATCTGTGCGGGTATAAGCAATATAAGACAAGAAAGCCTTCGGTTTTTTGTTTTCGCCTTCAACCGCTAAGGTTCCCAGCTGAGCGGTGTAGGGAATAGATTTATCCGCTAAAAGCAGGGTATGCTTAGTCTCGGTAGTTAAATTTTTAGCTTCACTTTCTATACCATAAACCGCAGAAAGTAAGCAAAAGAGCCCCATAAAAATCAAGTGTGTCATGATTTCCTTCCATAAAAAAGCGTGATGAAAATAAGTTTAAAGCGAAGGGGATTTAGCGTCTATCTTTGATTAGCTCTGCCGAATAGATGGGCACCCCAGGACAAGAAAGGATAGGGAAATAGAGCTTTCAGAGTCTTAACTTGCCTATATGCTTTTGAACAATGAGACTCCGCTCCCCCTAATTGATTAGAGAAGTTTAATTCATCCATTCATTTATTTTTTCAATTAAGGCTTCATAATCCATCCCTTCAATTTGAATCAATTTATGCCGGCTCGTTTCCCCTTGAATAATTTGAATGTGTTGCTGTCTTATTCCTAAAAATTTTGACAAGAATTTGATGACAGCCTCATTCGCCTTTCCCTTCTCTGGCGCCGCAGAAATATGAAGTTTTAGCTTATGATTTTCCCAGCCTGCTATCCCCTTTTTTGAGGAATTTGGAATCACTTTAATGGAAAGGGTTGTTTTCAACATAGGCTTGTGCTTATTTAATTTATAATGGATTTAAATTTTACGAAACGCATTTACTAGAAAATAACTTGAAATCAACTAGTTTAAGAAGTCCTGTTAAATACACTTTTAACGGTTTTCGCTGCTTTCTTCCTTTGCTTGCCCTTTGGTAATTTCCCAAAAATGCAACAAATGATTGCGTAGTGTTTTAGTTTTTAAAATTGCAAATTTTGATTTTTTAATATATTCAGGCTGTGAATAAAAACTTAAAATTTTCTGAAATTGTTGCATGGTATGTGTTGCATCGCCACATTGAATCTGCATAAAGTTTGAATCTAAAATAAAGCCTTTATTTTCGTCTAACTTAATGTAGTTAATTGCATGCCCCTTAGTCTCGCTGCTGTAAAAAGTCACCAAATAAATTCCCGGCCTTAATTTCGAAATGTTTTGGAGATAAGATCCATTATTTGCATGCGCGGAGCAATGTCCCATCACTTTTTGCACCGATTTTATATCTAAATCACGCGCACGCGCTATCGCTTGAAGGCGAACATGGTCAAAATGATGTCTCATGATGAGCAGAAGTGCCGATCTGATGAAGGGATTAGATAATTGACACAATGCGGGGATTAAATTTCTACCATTAATTTTACAGGTTTCTTTGGATGCTTGCGGCATCAGCGCTTGTTTATATTCTAGAAAAGACACTACCCAGTTAAGCTGATTTATCTCCTCCGCTCTCCCTCTAATCAAAACTGATTGATTGGCTTTTGGTTCTCTTACAGCATCCCGATATTTTTCATTAATTTTATGCAAAGCTGCTCGGTGGAATTCAGATGGATTTTTCACTGCCCAGGAATCCTTATAATTTTCATCAGGTCTTAACCATTTCGATTCAAATTTTTCTTGTCCTTTGCATAACCGAATTTCTTCATTTATAAGGTCTTTTATATAAGAGTTTTTTAATACCAATCTACGCCCGCTAGGAGAAGCTGGATCTGCTAAACTTAAATGGGGATCGAGTAGGCACAATATACACCGAACAACAAAAAAACTTGTTTTAAAATAAGGGTAATTGACTCCGCTGGCAGATATTTCCTGTAGATCGTTTAATATATTTAGGAAAAAAGCTGAATATTCCTTTTCGTAACTAGCTTGGCTATAAACAGCCTGATTGGCCACCGCTTCAGCCGATCCTCCCTTTCGATGACTTTTAACAATCTTTTCTATACTTTCGTTTTTAATTAAATACCTTTGAGCTGTATCTAAACTGATCCCCATACAAATTCCTTCCAGAGGAATGTCGAAATTTTTAGAAGGATCAATTCTAATGCTTTTATCCTCTCTACATTTTTCGATTAAATTTACACAGGCTCGATAATCTTTTTTATTTACAACCACTGACGGCCTTGCGACATTATAGGCCCCTCCCATGAAATCTTTCCCAAAGTACCGCTTAATTTTATTTTCTCCTAAGCTTAGATCAAGTTGCACAATTTTTATTTTAAATAATTTTGATTGGTTTCCTTTCGTCATTTTGTGGGCAAGAGTATAGGCAATTTTTAAAAAGTAGGGTTTTATGTTTTTTAATTTTGTAATCAAAAAGCCTTTAAGTTTTCCAAAAAAGTTGGAACAGCGGTGCACAAGAGGAAAAGGGGCAGAGTGAAAAGGATTTACATTCATTTTTGGCTCTCTAATAAAGATCAATTAAAAATATTAAAAATAATATTATATTTATTTCCCACAAAATTGTCAAAGAAACTTTTACGAGGAGTTAAGCTATTGCTTCCCTAAGTTAAAAAAATAAAGCAACTCCGTTTGATTTAACACTTGGAAAATTTTTAGGTCTTGTGATAAAGGTTTTTCCCTAGAAAACTTTGCAAACACTTTCATAAAAATACACCTCATCTTTACGCGTTTACTAGGAATTAAAATGCTAGCGCTTACCACAGAAAATGAATTCATACAAATCCCCTTCGCAAACTTAAAGATGCCCTCATACAGAGCATATGGGTTACGAAGAGCAGTCAATGCTTGGCCTCGTCCAATCAACGCGATCGTGACTACATTCATCCTGGACCAACCTTGGACAGTAGGAACCGAGGCTCTTGTAAGCATATGTATAAATATGGCTAAGATCGGTTATGAGCAGTTAAATACATCCGAAGATTCTAGCCCTAGTCATCGCATAAGACTTAAAGATAGAAAAATTGAATTTTTAGATCTAACTCCTGAGATTCTTGATTCAATTTTTCATCTACTTGCTTTGGCAGATAGGCGTGCTCTAGCCTGCTGCTGCAAAGCGATGAACGCCACATTTAAAGAAGGGCTTTTACACAATTTAACAGAGGCTGAGATCAGCAGCGCTGCATTCGATCATGTGAGAAAAAAATTTCACGCCTCTGCTTTGATTGGTCAAAGGATAGCGCAAAACAAACGAATCCTATTATTGAATAAATGCTTGTCTACTTTAGGGCCAATCATCAAGACATTTCTAAAACACCTGGGTTTCAGTGGAGGAAGTGTAGCTTCCTTTTTGATTAGAAAATATTTGCCTGCTATCACACAAGGTGACGTCAACGCATATAATGCAAAGCTGCCTATCCGTATGCCTTACAACTGTTGCGGCATACAAGGCACTTACACCATCACTAAGCCCACTACCCTAGAAAAGTGGGAGAAAGTTAGAACCCTCTCTTCTGCCATCGCCGCCTTAATCCAATTAGGCTGGATCCTTAAAGATTGTTATTCGGGTATACGCTTTCTTGCCAAAAGAGGATGGCAGGTCAAAGATAAAGAGGTTTTAGAACTATTGCACTATCCAAAAGCTCTTGCTAAGGATCGAATTTTGAAACAATTTACCATTCGGCAAACCGGCCGCGTTCCTTTATTCCCCTGCGTGTCGAGTGCCGGATTGCGAATTGACTATTTTGACCAAGCAAGAGAGGATTGGAAAACTTTCAGCGAGAAGAAAACTGAATTGCAGTTTGACATTTCGGCTTTTATAACTATTCAAAAAAGAATAGCCCAATTAATTGAAGAGGGTAGCCTAACTCCCGAAAATATTCTTCACTTCAATGCTTCTTGGATGGAAAGACCATAGGTAAGAGGAGCTTTCAGCAAAATGGCCCTCCCATAAAGTTGGAACTCTCTGGTTTTAAGGACAAAGCTCGGGCCGCTTTCGCCTTAGTCTGCGTATGGTTTACTTAGCTCAAAAGAATGAATAACTGTTTGGCTTTATTTTGGGCACATATCAAGATTTTTACAGAAAGCTTGATAAGGATTGCCTGCTAGTAGAACAGCTGAAAAATAACTTTATAAAATTATAATAAAAAAACCCTAGCAACAGGGTTACTAGGGTTAAAGGGTTCCATTTAAAATGGAGTAAAAAAGACTTGGCGGCGACCTACTCTTCCACACTCTTGCGTGCAGTACCATCGGCGATAAA